>JANMRU010000181.1:0-5260 GCA_031388585.1 Pseudanabaena sp. SOY_30_concoct_251
CCAGATTGGTTTGGTTGCACTGATGGTGCTGCTGTTTCGACGCGATCGCTGATCTGCCCCCATTTGCCCCAATAATTTATTTGTTAATATCTGACTCGTCTGGACTGAATAGCTTTAGACTACATCGAATTGCCTTGCCTGGGAGGTGATGAAGCTGGCAATCTATGCACTAAATATTTGAGGAAAGATCCTGAAGAATTCTTAAAGCTGCGCTCAAAAAATCTTGAAACAGCAATAGTTAACTTTGCCCCCGATCTAAATTCTCGTCGATAAAAAAACTATGGGATGTAATTAGAGTTAACATTAATTCTAGCTGTTTATTAGTAATGACCATGCAATTTCAAACGCCAGCACAAGAAGCTTGCTACGACAGGATTGCTCTGTGGATGCGGGAAATCTTTGGTCAATTTCCCTGTGCTAGACAGGATGTACCAGGTTTGGGACTATTCATGGGTTCCGCTTTGGTGGAAGTTTTGATTTTCCCTTGGGGCGATGATGATGCCATTATCAATGCGCGTTCCTATGTGGCTACAGATATAGAAATGAAGCCAGATCTGATGCGCTTTTTACTAGAAGAAAATGCCAAGATGATGTTTGGGGCATTTGGCGTTGATGTGAATGGAGATATCATTTTTGAACATACAATTGTCGGCTCTACCAGTGACAAAAAAGAATTGGAATCATCGGTGAGAGCGGTATTAGATGTTTCAGATGATTACGACGATAAAATTATCGAACAATGGGGCGGCAAGCGTGCGCTCGATCGCATTAGGTGAAAATTGCACCGCCTTGTAAGCGTTGATAGTGGCGATCAAATTCTGCTTTGAGTTGCACAAAGGATTCTAATGTTGGATCTTTTTTGATGATTCTCTCGGCTGCGTCTCTCGCAATCTGATAAATTTCCTGACGGGCGGCCTCATCCGGCAAGCGATCGTCAATCGAGAAACCAGTATGTCCTGACTGCTCTGTGCCCTCATCTTTACCCTTGCCACGCATCTGAAAATCGCGTTCAGCAATAAAAAACCCATCCTGAGATTGTTCCAAAACCCTTAGGCGTTCTTGGGCTGCTTCTGTCTTAGAACTACTCATGAGCAAACAGTACGATTGGGCCGCACCTCGACCAACTCGCCCCCTAAGCTGGTGTAGTTGCGCCAATCCGAATCTCTCAGCATGTTCGATCATCATCACCGAGGCATTAGGAATATCTACTCCTACTTCAACTACAGTTGTTGCCACGAGAATTTGAGTTGTGCGATCGCGAAATTTAGAAATCGCTCCTTCTTTTTCTGCCGAAGTCATTTTACCGTGCAATAGACCGACTTGAAAACTAGGGAAAACAGTGTTTTGTAAGTGCTCCCGTTCTACTACGGCAGCTTTGATCTCTTCCATTTTTTCGGACTCTTCCACTAATGGCAACACGACATAGATCTGATGACCTTTTGCGACTTCACGTCGCATTAGTTCGTGGGCTTCGCGTCGCTGACTGGGTTTGAGCAACGTAGTCTGAATCGGTTGCCGTCCTGGTGGCAGTTCGTCAATAATACTGACATCGATCTCCGAATTCGTGAGATAGAGCGTGCGCGGAATTGGTGTGGCAGTCATGATCAGGACGTGGGGATCTTCACCTTTTTGTAAGAGGCGCGATCGCTGATCGCGCCCAAATCGATGTTGCTCATCAATCACAACTAAACCAAGCTGGTTGAAACCTACACTATCCTGAATGAGAGCGTGCGTCCCGATCGCTAATGGCAATTCTCCTGTCGCCAGTTGATTGAGAATCTCACGTCGCTTGACGGTCCTGGTAGAACCCGTCAGTAATTCTACGGGTAGATGTAGTTGGTTAAACCATTCAACGATTTTGTGGTAGTGCTGTTCTGCTAATACTTCTGTTGGAGCCATCAGTGCCGTTTGATAGCCTGCTTCAATCGCTGCCAGCAGAGCATATACCGCCACAATCGTTTTGCCTGAACCAACATCCCCCTGCACAAGTCGATTCATGGGTGTATCGCCTTGCAGGTCATTGCGGATATCTGCGATCGCTCTTTGTTGCGCGCCTGTGAGTTTAAACGGAAGCATTTGCTCTAGTTGTTCGATGCGGTTGCTTTGCGGTACAAAGTGAATCGCTTTCTGCTGTTGCCGCCGATAGAGCGAGACGAGACGACGATAGAAATATTTGTCAAATGAGAGTCTGGCGATCGCCGCGTCAAGTTTATTACTGTCATCTGGATAGTGAATCTGAGCCACAGCATCAGCTAGGCCGATCAGGTTGTAATCTTTTTGCAGGCGATCGGGGATAGGATCGGCGATCTTATGCGCGACGGGCAAGCATTGAATCGCCACGCGGCGAATTAGTTCGGGACTGACACCTTCGGTAAGCGGATAGATGGGGACAACTCTGCCAATCGTATCTGACTCAATGCGATCGTGGCTGTGCTCTAATACTTCAATCTCAAATTGCTCTAGCGTCATACCATATTTGCCCTGCTTTACGACGCCAGAAGCTGCGACGGTTGAACCTTTAGGGTATAGACGTTTTTGTTGTTCTTGCCAGCCTTTATTGCCATAGCGTTTGCCTGTCCAAAAACGATTGAGCTTAATCTGGGCTGTATGGTCGCGCAGGATAATCTCTACAATTGTGAGATTGGGATTTTTGGGGCTGGTAAAACAGTTATAGCGTTGGATTGTGCCAATCACGGTGACAGTATTGCCAGGATTTAGTTGGGCGATCGCAATCTGACGTGCATAATCGATATGATCGCGGGGGTAGTAGTGTAGCACATCCTCAACGGTGTATAGCTCCAGGCGCTCTAGCCTTGCCGCCACATGAGGGCCAACTCCCTCAAGATATTGCAATTGCAGATCTAGTGAGAGCGATCTCGATTTAGGATCGACTAGAGCTTCAGTTTTTGGCTTTTTCTCTTTTTTGGGTGGGGCTGATGATTCGGTAATTTCACGGCGGCGCACTTCATAGAGCAATCTTCTGGTTTCGGCGACGACGTGTTGGCGATCTCCTAGGGGCAAATCAGCGTACTGAGCGTATTCAGTAGCTAGAGTTTGGGCGCGATCGCGTTCGGGTTGCTCCCATTTATTTGGGATAGATTCCCCTAGGCTAAGTCTAAGAAAGTCGGCGAAATAATATTGTTTGCCCTGCAAATTGTTAAATCCGTTCTCTGCCTCAACGGTTAAGGCTTGCTGCAAACGGTTGATGTCAATTTGTGGGTTGGGACTTTCCATATCCAGGTCAGAAATCGCAGTATGGCTGAAGAAACATCTCGTTGCTCACATGATTAGCCTAATCTAAATCTTCGGGATCGATCGACCAGTCCTCGTTACGACCGCCAATCATTACTTGCCCGATTTCGACGTACTCCTTGCTAAATTGGCGCAAAGCATTAACTAATACATCTAGAGCGATCGCATCGGCAGTTCCCAGGTCTAGCCAACATCTTCCCCAATTTCCTTCGTACTCCACCTCGGTCATATTGTGCATTAAAGACATCATCTCGTCTTCAGCAGATTCATTGTCGTAGTCGAGATCGCTGATGTCTGCGCCAGTTTCCTGCACTTGCATGTTAACGGCATTAAAGCCACCTAACTTGCCCAATAAGAACCAGGAATTAAATAACTCATCCACCATTTGCTTTTCTTGCTCAGCAGGGGAATTTTGAAACTCTATCCAGATCCAGAGATCGAACCAGTCACACTCGCGAAATCTTACATCCATATTCAAACGCTCAATCTTTTTGGGGTTATTTCTGACAGGACTTACGTAGCTTGAAATAGAAAAAACAAACTTTAAGGGGGTTGGGGCATTGCCCCAATTGAGGGCTTTGTCCTCAAACTCCCTGGAATTGTTTTTGTGGATTTTTGACCGCACAAGTCATTTCTTGGATATGCTATGCAATCAGGCTCAGCCCGTAGCAAAGCGATGCGCTTGCCAGAGGTACTGTCAGATTGTCAGTACCGCCTGGAGAGATGGCTTCCAGTACTGTAGCAACAACAGCAACTGGGAGGGGAATTAGTAGTGTACTTGGAGTTATGCCCTGCGCGATGACTAAAATTAGACATGTGGCCAGGTAACTAACGATCAGCATGGCAAGAGAACCTTCGAGCGTTCTTTTGCTACCCATAAAGTGATAAGCATGTTTCCCCCATTTTTGACCGATGATGGCGGCAAGGCCATCGCCCCAAGACATCACGATAACGCCAATCGTGGCAAATTGTGGCGCTCCTATACTCCAAAACCAGGCTACCAAAC
Organism: Pseudanabaena sp. SOY_30_concoct_251; assembly: GCA_031388585.1. Classification (GTDB taxonomy): domain Bacteria; phylum Cyanobacteriota; class Cyanobacteriia; order Pseudanabaenales; family Pseudanabaenaceae; genus PCC-6802. The sequence continues at coordinate 4,259 of JANMRU010000181.1, forward strand.
AAGTGATGCTGAGTGCATAGTAAAAAACGCCATTGGTCTTGCGCCCTACCCCATTTAGCATGGGTAAAACTGGGAGGAAGTAGGAAATTATGGCGATCGCGCTAAATGCGATCGCCGCGCTTAAACATAACCACATGGGTAAGTTTAGCCCCCATGCCAAAAACATGACATTACCCGTACCAATGTGCACAACTTTACGGACTAGCTCTGGATCTCGACCCAAGCGACGCATAATCTCTGAGGTTAAAAATACCAGGCCAAGCCATAAAGCGACGGTACCTACCTGGAACCAGAGAGGAATTGGTACGTTGGTGTCTAACATATCTCGGTTAGTCCTAATAGGCGTGCCTCTATAGTGTCGCAGGATTTGAGTCAAACTTTAATACTGGCCAAAATGACAGAACTAGATTCTAATCACTGAACGGGTCATCCGATCCATCGGGGGTGTAGAAGAGAAAACCAAAGAAATTATTAGGTTACAAAAATTCCAACATATTTTTCATCGATTCTGCTGAGTTTGTCTGCAACAGCGCAAGTAACCTTCGTAATGCTTCTCCAACTGGTAAATGCCGTGCAACTATTATGCCAAAATGCTCTTGCTCCAAAGCAACATAGTCATTGTGAAGCAATACAAAATCCCTTACATTAAAGCTGAACAAGCACCCTTGCTGTTCGACCGCATATTTTAACTGTTCGCGATCGCTGAGACCTTTTCGATCTAATTCCTGAACGTGGATTGCATCATAGCCGCGTTTGCGTAATGCGGAAGCTAAATTGAAATGCACATCTTCGTCCAAGAGAACCTTGACTTTCGTCATGACAATCTTACTGCTTTGGGATGAACTCTAGCTTGGTCTTTCCAATACTCTAGATCTGAAGCTTCTGCCAAATCTTTTTCAATTTCCTCTTGATGGTCGAAGTAATACGCAAGTGCTGAATGAACCTGCGAAGGCCGCAGATGAGAAAGCGCACTCAGGATTTCATCTACACTCATACCCATTT
>JANMRU010000117.1:0-5413 GCA_031388585.1 Pseudanabaena sp. SOY_30_concoct_251
TCTCGCTAGTACGACAGTCTGCAATACACTTGGGTGCTGTCCCAGAGCCGACTCGATCTCTCCCAATTCGATCCGAAAACCGCGAATTTTGACTTGATTGTCGATTCGTCCCAAATATTCCAGGTCGCCATTAGAAAGATACCTGGCTAAGTCTCCCGTCTTATAGAGCCGAGCCTGGGGTTCGTTACTAAACGGGTTGAGAATAAAACGTTCTTGGGTCAACTCGGAACGGTTGAGGTAACCACGCGCCAGTCCCGCACCACCTACGTACATCTCACCAGGAACTCCAATGGGCAGCAGTCGCTGCTGCCCATCCAGTACATAAACTTGTAGATCGGGAATCGGACGACCAATGACACTACCTTTATTCTCTCTCAGATCTGCCAGGGTAATGGGGCGATAGGTAACATGAACAGTTGTTTCGGTAATGCCGTACATATTCACTAACTGTGGTAACTCATCACCGTGGCGATCGAACCAGGGTCTCAAACCTTGAATTTCTAAGGCTTCACCGCCAAAAATCACCTGCCGTAGTACCAGGTTGCCATCACGGGAAAGATTCTGCTCGGTTTGAATTACTTGAATTAATTGTTGGAAAGCAGAGGGAGTCTGGTTGAGTACGGTCACGCGCTCTTGACAAAGCAACTCATGGAAAGCTTCGGGCGATCTGCTAACCCAATATGGTACGACGACCAATCGCCCACCATAAATTAACGCTCCCCAAATTTCCCACACAGAAAAGTCAAAGGCAAAAGAATGGAACAGCGTCCATACGTCGCGATCGCTAAAATCGAACCATGCATCGGTTGCGGCAAATAGGCGAGTGACATTGGCATGGGCGATCGCCACCCCTTTAGGCTGCCCAGTCGAGCCAGAAGTGTAAATGATATAAGCCAGGTTTTCTGGAGTGGATAAAGCGATGGGATTTTGTGAAGAGGATAAAGCAATGGTTTGCCAATCACTGTCCAGGCATAAAACTTTAGCATCATGCGCGGGAAGTTGTGGCAGTAATGACTTTTGCGTTAACATTACCCGAATCTGGGAATCTGTCAGCATAAAGCTCAAACGATCTTGGGGGTATGTAGGATCGAGTGGCACATATGCTCCACCCGCTTTGAGAATTCCTAAAATACCAACCACCATCTCTAAGGAACGTTCCAAACAGATTCCTACCAATGTATCAACTCCCACACCCAAGCTCCTTAGGTAGTGGGCTAATTGATTAGCACGGGCATTCAGTTCTCCGTAGGTAAGCTGTCGATCTTCAAAGGTAACCGCATCCGCATCTGAGTTGCATTCTACCTGTTGCTCGAATAATTGATGGATGCAAAAATTCCGTGCATAGTCTGCTTGTTTACCGTTCCACTCAAACAGCAGTCGATCGCACTCTGGTTCTGTAAGTAGGGATAAATCACTCAGGTACTGCTCAGGTTTCGCTACAAATCCAGTTAGTAACATCTGGAGATGTCCAAGCATACGGGCGATCGCACTATCATCCAAACGGCTCGTATCGTAGCTAATCTTTAGATGAATCTGCTTGCCGGGAGAAGCGACAACAGTGAGAGGAAAATTGGTTTGTTCGAGACTGCGAATATCGTGGACGTTCAAGTTTGCAATCTGTTGTTGGAGAGATTCATCCACAGGATAGTTCTCAAACACCACAATGCTCTCGAACATAGTCATGCCGCGCGGCACATCACTCCAGCCCTGCACGTCAACCAATGAAGTATGGGCATACTGTTCTAACTCAACCTGCTGAACCTGCAAGGCCTTCAGCCAGGGCAAAAGTTCTGCCTCACAAGCGATATCAACTCGAATCGGCAGGGTGTTGATAAACAGCCCTACCATCGATTCCACCCCTATCAGATCGGGCGGGCGACCAGAAACCGTAGCGCCAAATACGACATTGGACTCCCTACTGTAACGACTTAGCAGTAAAGCCCATGCGCCCTGCACGAGGTTATTGAGGGTTAACTGATGCTGACGGGCAAAGGACTGTAAGGCAGCAGTGGTTGACTCTGGTAAATAGATTTCTTGCTCTCTGTAACTGGAGTGAGGTTGGTAGTTTGCTGACGAGCGATCGACGCATAGAGGCGTGGGAGCAATAAAGCCGGCTAGTTTTTCTCGCCAGAAGGCTTCTGCTTTGGAACTATCTTGCTTCTGTAACCAGGCGATGTAGTCGCGATACGGACGAGGCGTTTTGATGTAGAGATCGTCGTTTCTGCTAATTACCTCATAGAACGTAAAGACTTCACGAACGATATTCGGCAACGACCAGCCATCGATCAACAGGTGGTGATAACTCCAAACAAACTGGTAGGTATCCTCTGCGATCTGGATCAGGGTAAAGTGCATCAGTGGAGCCTGATTTAACTCAAAACCCTGGGTCCGATCGACTTGTAAGAACGTTTCAAGATGCTCTTTTTGTTCGACTGAAGAGAGCGATCGCCAATCATAGTGAGTCCATCGCAATTTGACAGATTTGCAAACAACCTGGAGGGGCTTGCTGCGTTTCTCCCAAACGAAGGCAGTGCGCAGAACCGGATGGCGCTCTACAACTCGCTGCCAAGCTTGCTCGAACGCTGGTACTTGCAGACTCCCCTGAAGCGTGCAACTCAAATGCTGAAAGTACATCCTCGACTCAGGCGTATATAGGGTATGGAACAACATACCCTGCTGCATCGGAGAGAGGGGATAGATGGATTCAACATTTTTGCTGTTATTAGGTTTGTCCGCAATCGTCATTATCTGCTCCTGATTTTTCGTCTCGTTCTGCAATCAGCTAGTTGCGATTACCTGAATTAGTCTTCGGAAAAGATAAAATCCAACATAATTTCGTCAATTTCATCTTGACTCAAGTCGGCTTCGGGGAAATCGGATGGGGTAAAGCCCCCTGCATCGGATGATTTACAGTGCTCCAAAAGCGTTTGCAATGCCTTGACAAACCATTCGGCTAATCGCTCAATCGTGCTGCTGTGATATATCTTCTCACTGTAATTCCATGTAACTTGCAGCTTGCCATTTACTACCAAACCGTTCACTTCCAACAGATGACTGCGCCGTTCTCGAGCAGAGCATTCTGCTCCACCGGATGTCTGCTCAAATTCCCAGCCAAGCAATTTCGATAACTCACGATCGAACTGTCCTAAGTAGTTGAAGCTCACCTCTACGGTTGGCAGCGCTTTGAGTCGTCCTGCCTGTGGGCTCAAATAGCACAAGATGCCATGTCCAATTCCCCGATTAGGAATTCGCCGCAGTTGCTCTTTCACTGACTTCAGAGCATTGCCTGGGTGGTTGTCTGACGGTAATTCTAAACGAGTGGGGAAGATAGAGGTAAACCATCCCACTGTGCGCGACACATCCAGATCGTCAAACATTTCCTCTCGTCCGTGACCTTCAAGGTGCACTCGCAAGCAGCGCTCTCCTGTCCACTGGGCAAAGCTCTGCACCAGTGCCGTGAGAAGTACATCGTTAATTTGAGTGTGGTAAACGGTAGGGATTTCCTGGAGTAAAGCCCTTGTCTCTTGCTCGCTCAAAGCCACAGAAACCTGAGCTACAGTGCTGAATGTGTTTAACCCTAAATTCAAAGGATAATCAACGGGGAGAGGAACTGCGATCGCCTCTGCATCTGTCAACCAATAGTCCAGTTCGGCGGCGATCGCTTCAGATTGTCCATACTCTGCAAGGCGAATTGCCCACTCTTTAAAGGATGTAGTCTTGAGTGGAAGTTGAATAGCTTCACCACGACCGAGCAGTTGGTACGCATTCGACAAATCTTCTAGCAGAATGCGCCAGGAGACTCCATCCACTACCAGATGATGGATAATTAGCAGCAATCGACTGGGGCGATCGCTACCCAACAGGAACAACATAGCCCTCATGAGGTTGCCAGTGGCAAGATTGAGGTTGGCTTGTTGCTCGCTGCCAATGCGTTCTATTTCAGCCTGTTGTACTTCTGGCAGTGTTGCTGACAAATCAACAACCTGCAATTCTATGGAATCCTCTAAGGCGGCATTATGCTGCTCCCAAGCAATCTCAGTGAGATCGAACCGCATACGTAGCGCATCGTGATGCAACGCTAATTGCTGTAACGCTTTCTCCAGCAGCGCTGGATTCAGACTGGCAGGCACAGACAGCATCACCGATTGGTTGTAGTGGTACGGCTCTGATAGATTTTGCTCGAAAAACCATTGTTGGATTGGCGTTAGAGGTATAGCACCTGTGACTAAACCCTGTTCCGCTTGAATCTGCTTCGCCGTTCCAGCCACTGCGGCTAGCTCTGCGATCGTCTGGTTACCGAACAATTGCTTTGGTGTCAGTTGAATTCCGGCTTGATTTGCTCTAGCAATGATTTGCAGGCTGAGGATGGAATCACCCCCCAATTCAAAGAAGTTATCGCAAATCCCGACTTGCTTGACACCGAGAACTTCTGCCCAAATCTTTGCTAATATCTGTTCGACTTCATCCCTAGGAGCAATAAAGCTCTCTTCCAGTTGCTGTGTCAGGTCGGGGACAGGCAGGGCGCGGCGATCTACTTTGCCATTGGGAGTTAGAGGCAGGCTTTCCATCTGCACAAACGCAGCAGGTAGCATGTAATCTGGCAGACAATCCTTGAGGAATTGCCGCATCTCGCTGGTGGTTGCGACTTGGGAAGTATCACAAACAATATAGGCAACAAGCCGTTTCTTCCCTTCGTCTTCGCGGGCGATCGCAATGGCTTGTAATATGCTGGGATGCTTTAGCAGAGCGCTTTCGATCTCACCCAATTCGATGCGGAAGCCACGAATTTTCACCTGATTGTCGATGCGTCCGATGTATTCAATGCTGCCATTTGGGATATTATTGGGCACATAGCGCACCAGATCTCCCGTTTTATATAAACGCGCCTGTGGGTCGTTGCTAAATGGGTTAGGAATGAATTTCTCTTGCGTTAATTCTGGACGGTTCAGATATCCCCGCGCCAATCCATCTCCGCCAACGTGCAACTCCCCAGGTACGCCCACAGGCACTGGCTGTAGATTGCGATCCAAAACGTAGATTTGACTGTTGGCGATCGGATAACCGATTGGGATGGTTGTCGCCGCTTCAGAAACATCTCGCACCAAGAACCAGGAAGAATAAGTTGTATTCTCTGTGGGGCCATATACGTGCAGCAGATGCTGAGGAGCGCCGTTTTGCAGCACTTCTCTCACCCACCTCGGATCGACCGCCTCGCCACCAAACAGCAGATAGCGCAGCGAACCGAATGCCTGCGGTACAAAGCTAGCAATCTGATTGAACAGCGCCGTGGTCAAGAACAGTACGCTGATGCCATGCTCTCGGATATAGACCGCGAATTATGAAAGCGAAAGCACGATGTGCTGAGGAACTCCCACTAGTCTCGCCCCATTCAGCAGCGCTCCCCAGATTTCAA
>JANMRU010000227.1:0-6101 GCA_031388585.1 Pseudanabaena sp. SOY_30_concoct_251
CTGAAGTAATAAGGCGGGGAGAAAATTTTGAGTTTTGAGTTTTGAGTTAAGCTTCCTGACTCAAAATTCATATTCAAACTTTTGTGTGGCTTTACTTTGATTGTCCCAGCACGCTAGTACAAACTATGCACTTTCAGTGCAAGGCTTTAGCTGCTACACACTTCTATTCAGAATGTACGGGATGACAGATCGATATGTTTGCCATAAACCGACTCTTGGGACTTTCAGTCCCTTTCCAACCTCTGGACTTTTAGTCCAGAGTGGTTGAGTTTGGGGTCAAGGGGTGGAACCCCTTTGTGAGGGCACAGCCCCCAAACGCCCAACTTAACAATTCATATAGGATTGCTATAGGTAAACATTAAAAGACAAAATGTCAGGTTTATTGTCGTTAAATTTTTGTGTCTTTCAAGACTCCCAGGCGTTGTAGAGATATTTTGTTGGATATCATATAAATGTCTGCAAAACTACTTTATCTAGAGGTAGAAGTTTTCCGATGAAAATCAATACCCCAGTCAGGGCTTCACTAGCTATTTTTACCGCATTTTGCCTTCAGGCGATCGCTCAAGGCGCAGCAGTTGCAGGTTCATGGACGAAACCTCTTACGACTAAAGCTCCGACTCAGACAACTTTTTATTGCACTCCTATGGAAGGTGGGAGTTATGCAACTGTCGCTAAAAGGGGAGATCGTCAAACACCTCCAATGATTTTATGGACAAGTACGCTCGGCGAGTTTGGTCAGTATACTCCGCAGCGTCGTTGCGAAATTGTCAGCGATAAATTCACTCAGGCAGTAGCGCTCAATGGTGGCAAGCTCAAGAGTATGCTCTTAACCTACGGAATTAATAACAGAGAACGTGTGATCTGTTATGTCAATCATCCCAAGGGATCGTGCAACTCAGATAACCAACTGTTTACGCTCCGTCCAGCCGACCGAGGTCGAGAACGTCAAATCCTGGAGAAGCTGGTTAATTTTGGCATTCAAGGAACGGGTACCCCAGTTCAACAAAGTGGTGAGCTGTTCTACGCTAACGTTGGAGAATCAATAGATCGCTTCTTTTCCGATTCTAATTCCCCAGAACCAGCAAATATTCCTGCTCCATCACCTGTATCTATCCCAAAATCACCAGATGTTCCTATAAATAAGGGAAACTCTATCTAGCCTGGGGCGATCGCCATGTTCTTTATCCCTCTATCAAGGTTGCGGGAATTCATAGTTGTTATTGCTTCGGTTTTCGCGCTAGCAATTTCTCCCATTGCCGCCCACGATCGCACCCAACCCACAAAGCAAAATACTCTGGCGCAGACTGAGCCGCAGGCTGGGCGATCGCAGGCAATGACTGATGAAGATATCAATCATATTGCCCAACATGTCACAGTGGTTATTGCTGAAGGTCTACAGGAGGGGGATGTGGAGGCCAAAAATGAGTTTAATCCTGGTTCTGGTTTTATCGTTGCTAAATTAGATAATACCTATTTTGTCGCGACAAATTTACACGTTGCTTTTCGACCAGAAGCGATCTATGGCATTCGCACCTATGATGGCAAGGTTTACTTTTCAGCTAATGGCAGGGCGAGCAGTAATTTATCCAAGCAGGGAGTTACTAGTTTTCCCATTCTTTACTTTGGTAAATCTGGTGAAGATGGGAAAATCCAAGGATTTGATTTAGCAATTGTTGGATTTCAAAGCGATCGCGATTATCCCATTGCAAAAGTTGGGCTTGGTAGTTTGCAACAGCGAGATCGCGCGTTTGTATTTGGCTGGCCAGATCCAGGCGATCGCAGTCCTAGACGCACATGTAAATTATCTCCAGGTAGTCTACAAGAAATCTTAAATCCCCCCAATCCCAATGGCGGTTATGGACTACTTTACAATTCCGAGACCTACAGAGGTATGAGTGGCGGGCCCGTATTCAATGCCAAGGGGGAGATAATTGGCATTCATGGACGCGGTAAAGAAGCTAAAGTACCTTTTAATCAAGGAATTCAGGTCAATGCCTTAACATCTGAAGCCGAAAAACATAGACTTCAAGTGTTTGTCCCATCATTTGAACCAAGTTCTCTAGCAGCGCAAACACCTCCCTCCACAGCCTGCCTCACTCCCGATATCTTCAAGGACTATACGCGAGATTTCAAGGCCGCTGCTTTAAGGGATGACCATTCGGGAGGACGCGGCAACCTCTTATTGCCAGATGATTAGGTAAGCTTTACAATTCTTGTGTTGCGAAGAGATAACGTTTAGAGTAAGATTTGGGGGTGTGTAGAGGAATAAAGCATGAGTAAGATCGGGCTTCTTTTATTGCGAGGTGTGTTATCTCTATCAATGGGATTCCCACTATCTGCGTGGGCAGGGTTGGGGTCGCCTGAAGTTAATGTTTCTCCTAGTGATTCTCACGATCTATCGAATCGCAAACTAGATGGAGATCGTTTCATAGATTTAGATAAGGGGATAGGTACTGAGAATTCCCCTCCTTTCGAGCATTCCAGTCTCAATCAAAATATTGATAAAATTTATAGCAGTAGTCAGGTAACACAAACTCCAACTAAAGCACCTGAATCGACAAATCAGTCTATCCCTACGGTAATTCCAGAAGAAGCAGTTCCAAATAGCCCGCCTCAGAAAATAAATGAGGTTGACGATTCTACCCAAGCACAAGTAACTTCAGTCTCCCAACTATCAGACGTGAAGCTAACTGACTGGGCGTTTACGGCATTACAGTCTTTGGTAGAGCGCTATGGCTGTATTGCAGGTTATCCAGACCGTACCTATCGCGGTCAACGCACGATCAGTCGCTATGAGTTCGCGGCTGGGCTAAATGCCTGCTTAGATAAGATTAATGAGATTGTTAAAGCAGGTTTGGCTGACAAGGTTAGCAAAGAAGATCTTGCTGCCGTGCAGAAGTTGCAGGAAGAATTTGCCGCTGAGCTAGCAGCTTTGAAGGGAAGAGTGGATACGCTAGAAGCAAAAACAGCACAAATTGAAGCGCAACAATTCTCAACAACAGTCAAGTTGGGCGGCGAAGTAATTTTTGGTCTAGCAGGAGCTACAGGCGCTAGCCCTGGTTTTAGTAATCCCAATATTAGTTTTACCAGTCTGGCAAGGTTAGGACTGGTGGCTTCGTTTACTGGTAGCGATCGCCTACGTATCGGCTTGCAAGCATCAAACTTTGGCAACAAGAACGATCAATCAGGACTGGGATTTGGTAGTGGTAAAGCCCTGGGAACCTATATGGCCCTGCTGTCCTATCAATCTACAACCAATAATAATTTCGATCTAGAGCTGTTAGAGTATCGCTTCCCTGCTTTTGGCGATCGCGTTGTATTTACCTTTAGACCAGTCGGGTTTAGCCTCAGTACTGTTTTAACTGCGAACTCACCATATTTTGATAACGGGCGTGGCTCAATTTCGCGCTTTGCGGAAGCTAGTCCTTTATTTAAGATTGGGAATTTGCAAGCAGGTGCAGGATTTGACTGGCTCCTGAGTGATAGTGCCCGCCTCCAAGTTGCTTATGGGACGGCGAACTCTAGTATCAGTGAATCTGTCGTTCTCGACGAGAAGGGCAATCCTAGTCTCGATCGAAATGGTAATCAGATTATCTCTAGAGGTGGATTTACGGGTTCTGATAGTCATGCGTTTGGAGTGCAGCTATTACTCAAGCCTGCGGATACGCTGTGGACAGGTATTGCCTACATTAATGGCTATTCCGCTAGTGGACGACTGAATACTGCCACAGGTAGCATTGCTGCTGACACAGGTGGAATACGCGGTAGTTCGACTGGTTTAAATGGACTAGATTTTACTAATGCGATTAATCAGCCTTCATCAATTAATGCAATTAGCGGCACCTTAAACTGGGCAATTTCTCCCACACTGCGGTTTGGTGCTTGGGGTGGCTGGACTTATACTAACTCTAATGTATCCAATGCTTATGCTAATACCACCACCTGGCTGTTGTCTCTAGGCTTATCCGATCCTTTTGGGCGCGAAGGCGATCTATTAGCTTTTCTGTTTGGGCAGCCGCTCAAGCTAACTCAGGGCAGGAGTCCAAGCGGCGTTAATATTGCCGATACGGCTACAGGTCTGCATTATGAAGTGTTTTATCGCTATCAGGTTAACAAAAATATCTCGATTACACCTGGTGTTTTCGTTGTGACCAATCCTGACCATTCCGCTGGAGCCAACACCATTTTTGTTGGCACTATTCGTACTGTTTTTCGCTTCTAAGGAGGAATGATTATGTCTTTACCAAAAAAACAAAAAATAATATTACATCTGCTAGTCTCACCCGCGTTAGCAGGAGGATTACTGACAATCCTGGGTTTCAGTCTGGGTATGGATGCTCAAGCGCAGACAACTAAGACCGCTGCGCCAGCTACAACACCAGAAAAGCGAATCAAGCCTACATTTTTTGAAGAGGAACGACGTATTCGCACTCCTACGCCAGCGGAAGAGCGGGAAGATAAGGCGGAAAGGGCTAGCACAGGCTTTGATACAACATTTTTAAGCGATGCAATCAATGGGAACCAAGATCCAGGAGCATTAGTGGGTAATAATCCTAGCGTTAAAGATAATCGAAACCCTGGCTTTTCTAGGGGCATAGTCAATCCGCAAAGCCCCCGAGTACCAGCACCGAGTATCAATGGTAGTTTTGGTATTTTCCAGACCGCACCATAATTTATTGGCTAAGGCACTGTTTCTTGGTTAGCTGAGCGAGGTCAAAGCTTAATCCTAACTCTGCTCCCTTCGGCTAAATTCAGGGAGCTATTAAGCACTTCATAACATGTAGTTTTTAAAGGCTCAAAGAAAGTTTAAGGAATCAAATAATAATGGCAACTAGTGACATACTCGGTTTTGGGCAAGTGGATAAGGGCGCTCCTATAATTACGTCTCCAGTCCCGCTTGGAAAAGACTTTCGTCCTACTAACGGTCAGATTAGTTTTTTGGGGAATACTGCGAGACTACTGGCGTCGAGCGATCGCGGAAGTAACGGGTACTTCCCTGGAGCAAACATCATTGTTGCTGATTTTGATAATCCTCTTCTAGAGTTGCGGTTGGAAAACCTGGGTATTTCCGAGCCAACTTCGGTGCAATTTAGTTTCAACTATGCTGCACCTAATGTGGCAGAGGGACAACTTAGCGTTGAGATTTTTGATGCTCAGGGTAGATCGATCAGTTCTCAGGCTTTGCCAAGAACAAATGGCACCTATGAAATTTCGCCTCTGGCAAGTCCACAGGATTATGCACCTGATATCACGGTGGAATTTACAGGAATTCCTAGCTTGATCAGGATAGGTGGTGTGTTGCGCGAGTTTGGCATTGACAACATCCAACTCATAACTGGTACGGTATCACCACCGAGCCTTCCTGGGAATCAACCCCCTGAAACAACCCCGCCACCTGTAATTATCGCTACGCCTGGTACTACATCACAATTGACAGGATTAGGAGGAACAGATCCAGATCCCAGTGATACGGTGACGCAATATATCATTACCAGTCTGCCTTCACAAGGCACTCTTTTGTTAGGTAGTGGTGGTGCAGCAGTCACACCTAACCAGCTAATCTCTGCCGATCAGATCGGTAATTTGTTTTTCCAAGCTAGTGCCAACTTTACAGGGACAAGCTTTACCTATGCGGCGATCGATAACAACGGCAATCAAGATGCCACACCTGCAACGGTTACTATAAATACCACTGGTACTAGACCTACGACAGGTGCACCTATTGCAGAGAATGATACGGTTTCCCAAGGAGGAATTTTTGGTGTATTTACCTATAATGGCACTCCTGGCTCGGATTCTTTCGATTTCCAGAACGATCCGAGTATCAGAACAGTTAGTATCCCTACATCTTTCCTTCTCCAGAATGACACACTCAATGGCTCTCTTGGGATTCTAGAGAATCGTGTAGGTACAGCTATCAATGGTAATGTTTCATTTACCAGTGGCAATCCAGTTATATTCACACGCGATAATCCAACTCTTGCAAGTAGTTTTGTGTATCAACTTGAAAATAGTGTGGGAAGTGATACAGCTACCGTAACGATACCCGCTATCTCTGATAGGGCTTTGATTAATGGCAATGGCGGTGATGACACTCTGTT
>JANMRU010000264.1:0-1354 GCA_031388585.1 Pseudanabaena sp. SOY_30_concoct_251
GCCATACACTTGTTCTTCTGTGAGGTCATAGTCTGCAGCCTTTTTAAAGACAGATGAAATCGCAATTAAAGGCTTAATATCTTCTTTCAGTAAAGTAACCCATTCTCCACCTTGCTCCTTGAGTAGTTTCCTAACACATTCTTGAGGTATAGCAGAACCTTTATTAATTTTGTGAGAACGTACTAGGCATCCGCGAGTAAAGCCAAACTTCTGGTAGTCAATTAGGCGCTTTAACGCTGCACCAATAAACTTACCACTTGCCGTTAAGATAGCAGCTACACCAATTTTAACAACTTTGCCATTTTCTTCCGCAACAATCCTTAAATGCAAATAGCCTCGATCCGAACTTTTGACACTGTCGTCGGAATCGATCCAGTCAATATCTGCAACTTTAACACCCTCGATATTTTTGCCAATTAATGCATTGAAGGCAATCCATAAAGCATTACCAACTAGGGTATTATTTTCCATACATTCATTAATAGAATCTCCAACAGCTTGAAGTTCGTTTTCAAATGCATCTCTAACAGGATTAAACATTGTTAGAATTTCCTCTTCCTTATTTTCTTCTGAAGGTTGAGGAGGAGGAAAAACTGAACGATCAGTGACTTTCCAATTTTCAGAACACCATTTTAAAATTGCTCTTGCAGTCGGCTTTTCCTTGCCAATTTCCCTGATTTCCGACTCATCAAAAGGATAAAGTGGATGTGGTGGAACAAGTTCTTTACTGGCATAAAAATCTCCTAGCCACTTACTCACAAGAACAACTGATGTGTCGGAGTTAAGATAATCAAGTTCTAAAACTTTGTCAGCAGTTCGATCGTATGATGCACCTTGTGTCTGTCCAAGTTTAATCTCATCTCTCAAAGTCGCTGGATACATAGCCATTAGCAATACGCATTTGCTAATCGAATTGCGTAAATCTTTTGCTAGAGCAGCTACAATTTGTGCTCTTGTGAAACCACCCTCGCTATAATTCGGATCATCTAATTCATCAAAACAAAATACTAAATTACTGTAGTTAGCAATCAGAGCCAAGAGTTCGCAGGTTGTCTTGAAAGTTGCTAACTCATTTTTTAGTGAATTATTTGGCAAGCCCAACTCATCAGCTTTTGCTTGGGTTAGTTCTTGCCCCGATAGCCAACTAATGGCATAGGGAGCATAATTTTCAGAAAGTGTCCAAAGAATTGCCTTAACTAGATAAGGATTATTAAGCTCTGGATTTCTTGAGCAAATGGCATTTGCCCAGTTTTCAGGTGTTTTTGGGGTCTTCTTGACAATAGATTCAAATCTGCCTTTAGCTAGTTCTTTGGGAGTACAAGGACGATCGCCTCTAGCGGTAAAAACCATATTT
>JANMRU010000285.1:0-7047 GCA_031388585.1 Pseudanabaena sp. SOY_30_concoct_251
AAGCGGTCATCGAAATCAGTCACACGATTCCTGTAAATTGAAGCTACGGCGTTATATCGCTTAATGCCTGCATGGGCATGTTCACATTTAACCCGTTGACCACTAAATTCTCGATTTGGTCTAGACTTCCTTCGTCATACCTTCCTTGACCTTGAACTCAATGCTGCTGCCTTCTCTAAGGCTCTCAGCTTTTTGTCCTGTACTTAGCTATTCCTCATAAAATCCTCAAGATTTTCCTCTAACTTCAGGTTAGATAGAGCATGCATGATTAATGCTTCTAGCCTGCTACGGAATAAAAACAATTTGTAGAGTTTCGAATTCCTAAGAAGATCTAGAGATCTAAATATTAAGGAGAGAACGACTGTTATGCAGACTCCAATCACATTTACAACCGATCCTGCTTACGATATCCTGCGCTCTGGGTACCAGCCCCTCAGCTCGATCTTTGCACCAGAAACTGTGGCGGTAATCGGTGCGAGCGATCGCCCTGGCAGCGTTGGACGCACAATATTATGGAACCTGATCGGTAGTCCCTTTGGCGGTACCGTATTCCCTGTTAACCCCAAGCACCATAGCGTGATGGGGATCAAAGCCTACCCTAATATTGCCGCAGTACCCGAACCAATCGATCTGGCTGTCATTGCAACACCCGCTCCTACGGTACCTGCCATTATCCAAGAGTGCGTGGAAGCTGGCGTTAAGAGTGCAATTATTGTCTCAGCTGGGTTTAAGGAAATTGGCTCAGCGGGGATCGAACTAGAGCGTCAAATTCTGGAACGGGCGAGACAGGGGAGGATGAGAATCATTGGCCCCAATTGCTTGGGAATCATGAATCCCCATACTGGTCTGAATGCCACCTTTGCGCCTCACATCGCTCGCCCGGGCAAGGTTGGTTTCATCAGTCAGAGTGGCGCTCTTTGTACCTCTATTCTTGACTGGAGCTTTCGGGAAAATGTGGGGTTTAGCTCATTCATTTCTATCGGTTCCATGCTCGATGTTGGTTGGGGCGATTTAATCTACTACCTCGGCGACGATTCTCGCACCCAGAGCATAGTAATCTACATGGAATCAATTGGAGACGCGCGCGCTTTCCTCTCTGCTGCCCGTGAGGTAGCTTTTACTAAGCCAATTATCGCGATCAAGGCTGGTCGTACTGAGGCAGCCGCCAAGGCATCTGCATCCCATACTGGAGCTTTAACGGGTAGCGACGAAGTCCTGGATGCAGCTTTTCGTCGCTCTGGAGTGCTACGGGTGACAAAAATCTCCGAGCTATTCAATATGGCTGAGGTACTGGCAAAACAGCCGCGCCCAAAAGGGCCACGCTTGACAATCGTCACAAACGCTGGGGGGCCA
Organism: Pseudanabaena sp. SOY_30_concoct_251; assembly: GCA_031388585.1. Lineage (GTDB taxonomy): Bacteria > Cyanobacteriota > Cyanobacteriia > Pseudanabaenales > Pseudanabaenaceae > PCC-6802. The sequence continues at coordinate 1,354 of JANMRU010000285.1, forward strand.
GGGGTGCTGGCGACTGACTTTCTCATTTCCACTGGTGGCGAACTGGCAGAATTGTCGGCGGAAACGATCGCTAGCCTCGATCGAGAGCTACCACCCTACTGGAGCCATAGCAACCCGATTGACATTTTGGGGGATGCAGAACCCGATCGCTACACTAAAACGCTGGAGATTGCGGCTAAAGATGCGGGCAGTGATGGCACGCTCGTAATTCTGACACCTCAAGCCATGACCGATCCGACTCAGACGGCGGAGCAGTTGAAGTCCTATCTTAGAGAGCAACCAGCAGCGCTGCGTGGTAAACCAATTCTGGCAAGTTGGATGGGGGGAGCTGAAGTGATGGCAGGTGAGGCAATTCTGAATAGCGCCAGCATTCCCACTTATCCCTATCCTGATTCTGCGGCGCGGGTATTTACTTACATGTGGCAGTACAGCTATAACCTGCGCGGTATCTACGAAACGCCTGTGATGCCAGAAGAGCGGGATGGCTTACCTAACCGCATCTTGGCAGAACAATTGATTTCATCAGTACAACAGGACGGTCGAACTACGCTCACAGAAATTGAATCCAAACAAGTTTTAGCCGCCTACGGTATCCCCACCGTTAATGTCTGTGCGGCGGCAAGTGAGGAGGAAGCGATCGCTTGTGCTAATACATTCGGATATCCAGTTGTGCTTAAGCTCCTATCTCAAACCATTACCCATAAGACCGATGTGGGAGGCGTACAATTAAATCTGATGGATGCTGAAGCTGTGCGGTGGGCTTATCGTGCCATTGAAACTTCTGTGAGCGAGAAAGTGGGAGCGGAGCATTTTCTAGGGGTAACTGTACAACCCATGGTCAGGCTTGATGGTGGCTACGAATTGATTATTGGCAGCAGTATCGATCCGCAGTTTGGTCCAGTACTGCTGTTTGGCTCAGGAGGTCAATTGGTTGAAGTGTTTAAAGACCGTGCGATCGCTCTGCCACCCCTCAATACCACCCTGGCACGCCGCACGATCGAACAAACCCAAATCTATCAAGCCCTGAAAGGAGTACGAGGTCGCGCGGCGATCGATCTAGCGGCACTGGAGCAATTATTGGTGCGCTTCAGCCAGCTTGTCGTGGAACAGCGGTGGATTAAGGAAATTGACATTAACCCTCTACTGGCAATCCCTCCGACTTCTATCGATCGGGAAGGAACTGGATTGATTGCCCTTGATGCCCGCATCATTCTCCACTCACCGCATCTTAGTGAAGACCAACTGCCCAAGCCAGCAATTCGCCCTTATCCCACCCAATATGCGGCGTTGTGGACGTTGGAAGACGGTAGAAACATTACGATTCGACCGATCCGACCAGAAGACGAACCTCTAGCGGTACAGTTCCATAAAACCCTGTCAGAAAAAAGTGTCTATTTTCGCTATTTTCACTTGATGAAACTGAGTCAGCGTATCGCCCACGAACGGCTGATGCGTCTCTGTTTTATTGACTACGATCGCGAGATGGCGCTAGTTGGGGATTACAAGCATCCGGTCACTGGGATACACGAAATCCTGGCAGTAGGCCGATTGAGCAAACTGCACGGAGTCAACGAGGCAGAATTCTCTTTGATGGTCAGCGATTCTTTCCACGGTTTGGGGATAGGTACGGAGATATTGCGACGTTTGATTCAGGTGGGTCGAGACGAACAACTCACTCGCATCACCGCAGAGATTTTACCTGAGAACATAGCAATGCAACGAGTGGCGGAAAAAGTTGGTTTCCGACTACATCGGGACTCCGATCTTGTCAAAGCAGAGATCGATCTGTAAGCCTGGCGATCGCTTTTCTATACCAGGGGATTTTGGTGAATACATTGGTACATGCGATTGCTCGCTAAAACATTTCCTGGAATTCTCGTCTAGGATTACGATGCATCCTTTCGTTATGCTATTGGCTATATAGTTAGAGAAACTGAAACAACGACCAAAGCAAAGAAATTTTATGCACATGCTGAGGCAGCGATTCAACTTCACAAAAGAATCTAGAGTAGCGGTCGGCGTAAATTCAGATGTTTTGGCAAAACTCATCGACCTTGCTCGATGCGATGTCGATGCTGTGTTGCGATCGCTCGACACATCCCTGGAAGGTTTAAGCGATAGTCAATTCAAGTTCCGTTTATACGAATACGGATTGAATGAAATTGCCCATGAAAAGCCTTCGAGATGGTATATCCAGCTCTTGAAAACCTTTCAGAATCCTCTGGCGATTTTATTAATTGTCCTCGCAATTATTTCGTTAGCAACGGGTGATGCTAAAGCTGCCACGATTATTACAATCATGGTAATTTTTAGCGTTATTTTGCGCTTTTCTCAGGAGTTTCGCTCTAGCGAGGCTGCAGAAAAACTGCGCGAAATGGTCAGAACTACAGCAACCGTTAGCCGCAAAGATGCTCGCAAAGATGTCTCGCCAGAAACCCTGCGAGTGTATGGAATTACGTTGCATCCCCACGACGCAGAGAAACTAGAAATCCCCATCAAATTTCTGGTTCCGGGCGATCTGATTTATCTATCGGCGGGAGACATGATCCCAGCCGATGTGCGGCTGATTGCTGCCCGAGATTTGTTTGTCAGTCAGGGATCGCTGACAGGAGAGTCCATCCCCGTTGAGAAGTATGCCACCTTACCCGCCGAGCGAACCCGGATCGAAAATCCACTGGAACTGGACAATCTTTGTTTTATGGGTACCAATATTGTTAGCGGTACGGGGACGGCGGTGGTAGTTGAAACAGGGAGCAATACTTACCTGGGAGCGATCGCCAAAACCGTTGTCGGTCAGAAAGTGATGACCAGCTTTGACAAAGGAGTGAATGAGGTTAGCCTGCTGCTGCTGCGGTTCATGCTCGTGATGGCACCGATCGTGTTTCTGCTCAATGGTCTGCGCAAGGGTAATTGGACTGAGGCATTCTTTTTCGCATTGTCTGTTGCTGTGGGCTTAACACCTGAGATGTTACCCATGATTGTCACCGCTAATTTAGCGCGGGGGGCGATCGCGATGTCAGAGAAAAAAGTAATCGTCAAAAACATAGATGCGATCCAAAACTTCGGTGCGATGGACATTCTATGTACCGATAAAACGGGCACGCTGACTCAAGATAAAATTGTTTTAGAGATGCATTTAGATATCTATTATGAAGACAGTGAAGAAGTATTAGAGTTTGCCTATCTCAATAGTTTCTATCAGACGGGCTTAAAAAATTTGCTCGATGTGGCCGTGCTGGAACACATTGAATTGCACGAATCGTTGAAGGTTGAAAAGAACTTCCGTAAAATCGATGAAATCCCCTTCGATTTCGTCCGTCGCCGCATGTCGGTGGTGGTGGAAGAAGCCAGCCATCACCATGAGTTGATTTGCAAGGGTGCAGTGGAAGAAATTCTGCAGATCTGCACGCAAGTTAAAGCGAACGGCCAAATTCTCCCCCTTGATGATGCCCTCCGCGCGCAGGCCAATCGACTGAAACAAGATCTCAATGAGGATGGGTTGCGAGTCATTGCAGTTGCCTACAAGGAGCTGCCTCTCGATCAAATCAATTACTCAGTTGCTGATGAGTGCGACCTAATCCTACTGGGTTATACTGCCTTTCTCGATCCGCCCAAAGATTCTGCGACTGAAGCGATCGCCGCACTGGAGCGCAAAGGCGTGCAGGTGAAAATTTTGACAGGTGACAATGAGATTATTTCTCGCAAAATTTGCAAGGATGTGGGCTTGTACGTTCACCATATCTTATTAGGAGATGAAATTGAGACATTATCTGATGACGAACTAGCTGACCTTGCTGCCACCACCACTGTTTTTGCCAAACTGTCCCCCATGCAAAAAGCCAGGATTATTCAGGTACTTCGTCGCAAAGGCCATGTGGTTGGCTTTATGGGTGATGGCATCAATGATGCGGCGGCATTACGGGAGGCCGATGTTGGCATTTCCGTCGATACAGCGGTGGACATTGCGAAAGAATCCGCCGATATTATTCTGTTAGAAAAGAGCCTGTTGGTACTTGATGACGGTGTAAAAGAGGGGCGCAGAACCTTCGGCAATATTGTCAAATACATCAAGATGGGTACCAGTTCTAACTTTGGCAATATGTTCAGCATGTTGGGTGCCAGTGCCCTATTGCCGTTCTTGCCGATGCAACCAGTACAGATTTTAGTGAATAATCTACTTTACGATTTCTCTCAAACGGGAATCCCTTTTGACAACGTGGATCGAGAGTACTTAACCAAACCTCGCAAGTGGAAAGTTGACGACATCCAGAAATTTATGCTCTACATTGGCCCCATGAGTTCGATTTTCGACTACACGACCTATGCCCTCATGTGGTTTGTTTTTCAAGCAAACACAGCGGACAAGCAAGCCCTGTTCCAAACAGGCTGGTTTGTAGAAAGTTTGATGACACAAACTTTGATTGTTTACATCATCCGTACCGCGAAAATCCCTTTTCTGCAAAGTCGTCCGGCTCTACCAATGTTTCTTGTCACCCTCACTATTATGGCGGTTGCTATCTATCTCCCTTTTTCTCCAATCGCTTCTACACTGGGATTTGTTCCCTTACCAGCCAGTTACTTTATCTGGCTGGCGCTGATTCTTTTGAGTTATTGCGTGCTAACACAATTAATGAAAACCTGGTTTGTCAAGAAATATGGATATAACTAAAGAATATTTAATCTTGGTTTAAGAGACGTTTAATAAATGTTTAAGAGAAAATTAAAATATGGAATTCTAGCTTTGAACGATAATACAATCCGAGCGATAATAAAGCTAAGATCTCCTTTTTAAAACCCTTTTTAGTTTTCTTTGTAAGTAGACTTCAATTTCAGGCTGAAAGATCGGCTTTTGAGCCTTACATAAAACGCAGCTTTACCAAAAAACAAGCTAAAGCCCCCTGGCTTCAGACATGGGGAAAAAGAGCGATTTGCGACTTTAGTCGCCTACAAAAATTGCAAAACGAGTAAATTTTGCTGTAGGATACAAAAGTTACGCCAAGAAGCCCAGAGTAGGCATGATTGTACTTGAGGCAAAATTGAAGGGGAAAGACAAGCAGTTCGAGGCTTTAGATGAAGCGATTCGGACAGCTCAATTTATCCGCAATTCTTGCCTTCGCTACTGGATGGATCACAAAGGTATCAGCCGCAATGACTTGTACAAATACTGCAAGATATTAGCGGACAATCCTGATTTTCCTTGAGCTAAACTGCTCAATTCCCAAGCCAGACAAGCCCGTGCTGAAAGGGCTTGGTCTGCGATCGCCCGATTCTTTGATAACTGCAAAAGGCAGCTTCCAGGAAAAAAAGGCTATCCAAAGTTCAAGCGGTATCAAACCCGCGCTTCGGTAGAGTACAAAAATACTGGATGGAAGCTATCATCTGATAGGCGTTCTATCGCTTTCACCGATGGCTTCAAGGCAGGTTCTTTCAGACTGAAAGGGACTCGCGACCTCAATTTCTACCAAATTGAGCAAATTAATCGAGTCAGAGTAGTGCGGCGTTCCGATGGCTACTACGTCCAGTTTGTTTTAGATATAGAACGCACTGAAGAAAAAGAGCCGACAAAAAGGACGGTTGGGCTGGATGTGGGATTGAACTACTTCTACACCGACTCGGATGGTAACACGGTCGAGAACCCAAGACACTTGCGAAAATCTGAGCGGCGACTCAAACGGACGCAACGCAGAGTTAGCA
>JANMRU010000332.1:0-1916 GCA_031388585.1 Pseudanabaena sp. SOY_30_concoct_251
ACAGATCGTCTCGTTGCATTTGGGTAATCGGATCTGCACCAAATTTGGAGCGATCGCCAAAAGTATTCAACCCAAAAAATCCTAGAATTCGGCGAATGAGGTATTCGCGATCGCTGGGCAGATCGTCTGGGAAGCGACTAAGGATCCTCGCAAAAATAACTTAGGCAATAGCATTATTCCTAATTCGTGGTTTGATTTGATAATTCCACTCTCCATGAAATTCATCCCGCTCAATTGCAATGGCATCAAATTCCTCTTTAAGAATCTCAATTCCCTTCTCGTAGGTTTGTTCATCTAGTTCGGCTTGGATCTTCAATCCTGGTTGGGTGGTTGTATTACCAATCAAATTCACTACGGCTTGCCTACTGGTTAAGGGCTGTCCCCGCCAGTTTTGGGAAATCTGAGCGAACATACGATGCTCAATCTTGTTCCACTTGCTGGTTCCAGGTGGAAAGTGACAAACCTCAAGGATTAATCCAATTTCATCGGCTAGTAACTGTAATTCAGCTTTCCACAAGCGGCTGCGGTAGTCATTACTGCCTCCACAATCGGCAGTAATCAGCAAATGAGTGGCTTCGAGATACAAAGGTTGTCCCATTTCGTACCACCACCGCCGAATCGTCTCCACCGCAAATTCAGCCGTGTTGTGGCTGATGCCGACACTGACCCATCCCTGATTAAACAAGAGGTCATAAACCCCGTAGGGAATCACCTTGCCCAACTCTCGATCTACAAAATCATAGGTGTTCACTTGCCGTGGGGTTTTCTTCGGTCGCCATTCTTGGCCATTCTGATAAAACTCCCCAACCAACTCTCGTTTTTTAGCATCCACTGAAATCACTGCTTGTCCCGCTTGTTGCTGGGTTTTGCTGCGCTCAGCAATGTGCAGAAATTGAGCATCTCGGTCGGGGTGGTCCCTCCCTTCAAGACTTTTACGGTTCGATTGTAGGCTATAATCCATCTCCTTGAGTAAGGTATATACGGTTCTGGCACTGATCTCATGCCCCTGCTCTTGCAGTTGCTTTGCCAATGTGTTTGTACTCTGGGTTGTCCAACGCAACGGCGATTCGGGGTCTCCTCGTGTACACGGTTCTATCAGGTTCTCCAAAGCTTTTAATAGTTCCTCATCCTTCTGTTCAACTCGCTTGCGACCGCCCCCACTGTGGCGCACCTTATTCAAATCAAGTATCGTTTGACCATCCTCGCTCCATTGCTCTAGCTCTTTTAACCCAGCACTAATCGTATCGCGCGACATCCCTGTTGCCTCCGACACCCTTGTTATCCCACCCCACCCCAGAGCATTGGCTTCAACAGCAGCCCATATTCGCAGCACTCGTTCGTCCAAATAGGGCGCAATTGCCTCGTACTTTGTAGCTATGATGTTAATTCCTTCGTTCACTTCGGATCGTGGCATGGGAACACACTTCTGTGAGGTTACTAAAAGTATCCCTTAAAAACATCAAATCACCTAAGTTATTTCTGCGAGGATCCTAAAGTGGAGATCGACCAGTCAAAGGATAGATTTTAATAGGTTCGCTTAGTTACGTGTCCCCCCCAAAAGGGTCAAAATTGGTTATTGAAAATCCTCTATATGACAGGTTCAATCTCATCACAAACCGCCTAAATTTAGAAGATGTTCTAAATTAGGGACAAGATGATCGTGAACATCGGCGCTTGGTATCTGGGTGGCGATCGCTGCCAGTTTACAGTTTGGGCACCCAGTAGCAAACAGGTTTCCGTCAAAATTATTTCTCCTACCGAGCATGTATTGCCCATGCAACCTGCTGAATTTGGCTACTGGCAGATTACGGTAGATTGCATCGCACCGGGGACTACTTATCTTTATCAGCTCGATGGACTTTTGGAGATTCCTGACCCCGCTTCCCAGTTTCAACCTGAAGGTGTGCATGGGCCAT
>JANMRU010000362.1:0-47001 GCA_031388585.1 Pseudanabaena sp. SOY_30_concoct_251
AAACCCATATGGGGATTGGGCTTGTAAATAGGGTAATAGATCCCAAATGGGTTCTATAAGTAAGTAAAATTCTGAGGATTAATCTTATGGGTAACAAACTCGAAGATATCTATAATTATCTCCGCCTCTCTGACTCGATCGCCACGGCAGGACAACCAACGGCAGATCAATTCCCAACCATTAAAGATTTCGGCTACCAAGTAGTCGTTAATCTAGCTCTACCTGAATCTACCAATGCCTTAGCTGATGAAAGGGCGATCGCCGAAAATTTGGACATGCAATATATCCATATTCCTGTGGTTTGGGAAAATCCCACATTAGATAATTTTCAGGATTTTGCAGATGCCTTACAAGCCAACGCCGATAAACCTGCATTCGTTCATTGCGCCGCGAATATGCGAGTCTCAGCCTTCATGTATCTCTACAATCGCATTTACAAACAAATGAGCGAAGAACAGGCACAGAATAATTTATCCCAAATCTGGACTCCGAATGACATCTGGCAAAATTTTATCCAGAAGGCGATCGCTAATCACCGAATAGTCTAATTTCTCTACGCATTTTTCCTTGTGGTTGCAACTAATATCAAGTCGGGATGAACATCCATGATATATAGAGTGACCTAAACTTAACTGCTATCTTTCAATATAAGGCGATATCTCCACAGTCCTTTGTCTCCTTGTGCATCTTCTCTGAGAATGCTGAAACTATTCACATCTGGACAAAGAGCAATTAACGATTTTATGAAAGCCAGATAATCTTCCGCACTCATCACAATGCTTGCTCTAACTTGCCAATCTTGACGAGAATATCTTTACGCAGTTCACATAAACTAAACCACTCAAAAAGATCCATCTCATCCCCTAATATGCCATCCTCAAATTGTTGCTGAAATTCATTAGAGTCGATCGCGTATGTCTGTTCAAACTTAGTGATATCGCGATCATAGATGGCTAACTTTTGCCGATGACGGGTTAAGATAACGCTCAAGAGCTGCCCAAGAATTCGATCTAATTCCGTGCGATCGCTACAGTTTTCTGTAAGGAGTTCTAATTTCTCTAATGTATTCATAATTCATCAGACTCTAAGCAACTTTACATAAAGTAGTTTCTGGCAGGCGATCGCCAGCGATCTCGCAAGCAAGGATGAGAGATACCAACGCCTCAATGGCATTAGCAACAAACAGCAGACTCCTAGATATCTCCATGCGATCTCACGCAATTTGTAGTAGCTTTGGTTGAGGTATAGATTCTCCTTCAGCTTGCCAAGCTTCTAGATACATCTCAATTACTTCTTCGCCATTGCGAATGGCTTCTTCACGAGTTTTGCCATGAGTACAAGGCATCATAACTCTTTCCTCAAATTCTGGAATGATTACGAGGAAGGCTTTATCTTCCACAGACCACTGAATAAGCATACTATATTGATTCATAATCCTTAGTCCTTACTATTTATCCTTTTCAATATCTCTTAATTCAACTAATAACTTTGCCAATTGCTTTTCGAGATAAATTGGTACATCATCCCCATTCTTTCCAGAAATTGTTAGAGTTTTGTCAATCAAAGGATGCTTCCATCGTTCGTGACTACCTTTGCCTCTCTTTGGAAGATAAATAAAACCCTCTCGTTCAATTTGAGCTTTTAATTCTCTTATTTTTCTGGGCATTAACTCATCTGTTTTTAAGTAAATTTACTTAGTTCTATTGTGATTGACTATAAATACGGTTGCTTTCAGAATAGTTGCTTTAGTACAGTCTAGCACCTGAATTTAGCTCCAAATCATGCAGTAGCGATCGCCTCTAGCCAAGGATTAACTAAAGCTAGCTGACAGTCACAGAAATCCGAAATATTACAAGTTGCCAGTACGGCATTGTTGGTATTGGTCTTCAGATAATTTATTTGATATGTTCTTGAGAATCTAAGCAACTTCACATAAAGTGGGTTCTGGTAGGCGATCGCCTGTGACTTCATAGGCAAGAATAAGAGATTCCAAAGCCTCGATCCCATTTGCAACAGCAGATTCATAGGTGTCTCCGTGCGTGCGCCAGTGCTGTCCAGGAAAATCAGGAAAGCTAACTAGAAAACAATTATCTTCTTCAGACCATTGGATTCGCATTGGATACTTAAGTTTGCCCATACTGTTACCTCCTTTCGATGTTAGTAAGGAATGACTTTAGCAGACAGGGCAGACATACAGGTCTGCCCTGTCTGCATCGATATGCAACCCGCGAAGCATATTCGCTAAGCGATTAACTCCTTCGCTCGATGGGCAAGCGCCTCAGCAGTCAAGCCATTAAACTCCATTAACTGTGCCGCTGTCGCCGTTGTCTCACCGCGCTTCCACGCAAACGTATCGCGCTTAGCATTACTACGCAGCATCACAGGTTCCAGCGCCCCACTAGCTCCACCCGTCACACCAATCAGCGCATCGCCACCAAAGATTTGCTCGAATCCAGCATCGCTGAGAAATTCGCCATCAGGAATCGAACATGTCTCCCATGCGACATCACTAGGGCGATAGAGACGACGTGGGCTGACTACGGAGACGATCCTAGAACCAATGCCCTGGGCTTTGAGCTGTTCTGCCGCCGCAAATACTGGGATGAGCGTCATATCGCCAATTACCGCAAATACGACGGTTTTGCTACCAGGGATTTCTTGCAAGGCGATCGCCCCGTCAAGCAGCCCCTTACGAGTTTGCTCGAATGTGGTACGAATTGCTAAGGGTGATTTGCTCGCAGTGATGACGATGCCCTTGTTTTGAGTTTGTAGTGCCCATTCGTAACAGGATTGAATGCTATTGGCATCGGGTGGGAATAGAGGGAAAACGTTACCGTTACGCATCATGGCGGCGAAGTAAGCTTCGATTTCAGGACGTTGGTGTGTCCAGCCGTTGCGACCTTGCTCTAGAGCCCCTGCCGTAAATAGACAGATTGTCGAGGGAGTAGGACGACGTAATTCTGCCATCGCTTGTGTCACCGTTTGCCAGATCGGTAAACCGTTAATTGCAAAGGATTCATAGGAACACCAGAGCGTGCGGCTACCCATCAGCGCTAAGCCCACGGCTAAACCCGCACAGGCATCTTCGCTGAGCGGTTCGTAAACTTGTCCGCCTGGCCCTTGGAAATACAGTTCATCGGCAGTGGGGTGATTGATTTTTAGCGCTTGATTGATATTCGCAATCCCTGAGGCTTCATTCCCATCCGCATTCGTGACGATGAATGCTTTGTCTAACATCCCAACTTTCGCTACCAATAGTCCCATTGCGGTGGTGGAAACCTTTGAATCGCCACCCACTACGAATTCTTCTAGGGGTAAGCCACTAATATCTGGCAAGGGCAAGACCGATTCAGTTACAGCAACCTTGGCCGCAGGACCACCGCCAGCCAGAACCAAGTTTTCGCGGACTAAGCTCCAGGCTGCAGGCGCGATCGCTCGTTCCTGCAATCCTTTAATCACATCGGGATTTTCGAGCGTATGGTGAGCGTAGAGATTATGAGATTTGGCTCCAAGCGCATGGACTCCAGCACCTTTGAGCTGCTTGATAATGAATACAGTGAGTTTGCCTGACATTGCTGACTTGGCGGCGCGATCGCAACCCGCAAGTACTGCTTCCGTAAAGGCTAACCGCTGCGGGAAAGAGAATATGGTGCTATCAACATAGGCTCCCTCTTGTCCGCGATCGTCGAAATCCTTAGCATTAACTAAAATCACTTCCTCAAAACCATTGCCCTGCCAGTAGCTAATCATTTCTTGATTAGATTTGGTGGAAACCATGCTGTGATGTTCCTGGCTATAGCCATTCCAAACCAGCACAGGCATGAAATTAGTAACTTCAGGATAGGCGACATGGAAGTGTTGCATCGCACTCATGGGGTAGGGTTCACCCATGCCACCATCACCTGTTGTGAATGGAAATAGCTTGTCGCGGTGTAAGAGTGCGCCAGCCATCGCAAAGTGAGGCCCTTGTCCCAGTGGCCCCGCAGGTGCCAGAATGCCAGGAATATATCCAGATAGATGTCCTAATAGTCCGTGCTTTTCGCGGAAACTGTCTCGCAGTTGAGTCACAGTAAAGATACCCATATCTTCTAGGGAACGATCCATAAACATGGCGCTATAAAAACCAGGAGCATGGTGCCCGACTTCTGTTGGGATGTTCTTATGCCCGAGTAAGAGGAGGGAGACATAAGCTTCTACGGAGCTGGCAAATCCGCCTGGATGGCCTGAAGCTTTACTAGCAGTAACTTGCAAAGTTAAGTAGCGTAGTGCATCTGCGGCCAGTAGTGTTTGGAATACGGCAGCAGGATCGCGGGGATCGCGGAGCGCACCTGTCGCGGGGTCAACTGCGGGCGATCGCCCCAGAGTCTCGAACCCAGGCAGAGTATCGCCAAAATATTGAATGCCTTCACAAAAGGCAGGTGCGTTACCTATAGATTCTGCTGGGGTGGCAACCATATGATTTTGACCTATCGATAGTTAATAGAAGACTGGCAAAATTTGCCAATCTCAATCCTATATCGTAGCGTGTAGGCATTTGGCTGCGCGGCGAAAAACAGCTCAATTGCATAGAGGATTCTCTATGAAAGTTTGGCAATTCATAGCTTTAGCTATTGACAATTGGCTATTAGCCGTTAGCCGTAATCAGTTGGGTGGTTGCGATGCTTTTTAGTCTGCTTTAGCTGACTTTAGCTTTGAGCTATAATCCTAGCGGCTAGAAACTATACAGGCTCGAACTGGAAATAAATGGCAATTTTAGATCGTAAGGGCAGACTATTCGGCAAGATCAGTATCTTGGATTTAGGTGCGATCGCGGTAATTTTGTTGACCCTAATCGGAGTGTTCCTAATTCCAGGCAACAATGGTAATTCGATCGCACAGCTCAGTAATCCTGACACCAAACCAGTGGAAATAGAGATGATGGTGCGGGGGCTTTCTGTGCTCAAACCTAACGATCTGGTAAGAGAAGGTGACAAGACCAGCATTATCATCCGCAACCAACCACGCGGCGAAATTAGTGTTAAAAAGGTAGTGGTACTCATACCAAAGATTCCTGTACCTAAACCAGATGGTACGCTTGTAGTCTTGCCCGATCCACGGTTGGCAGATTCCTTTCAGCGCGATTTGGCGATTACGCTCACCGCCAACGCCCAGGTTACTAATGATGGGGTCATTTTTGCTAGTGATAAGGTCAAGGTCGGTACAACTATTGAAATTGAGGGGCCGAAGTACCTTATTAAGGGAAGCGTCATGGATGTGCGCTACTAGAAGGATTGGGAACTTTTACCTAGCTGGTGTGTCATGAAGCTGAAATTAACTTAGTCAAATATGGCTAGTATTTAACAGCTGCCAGTATTAGGATTGTATGGACGCGAATAAAACACTAAGTATCAGTAGCCATAATCGATCGTCTATGCAATCCCCTATTCCTCAAGGCGCAGTCCTCCGCGATCGCTACATTATCAAAAACGTCATCGGCCAGGGGGGGATGGGTCGTACCTATGTTGCTGAGGACACTGAGCGATTTCATGAAGTCTGCGTGCTCAAAGAATTTATCCCCCTGACTCAATCTCCTGATGTGGTAACCAAGGCTAAGGAGCTGTTTCAGCGCGAGGCAAATACGCTTTACCAGATCAAACATCCGCAAGTCCCCGAGTTTCGTGCCACCTTTGAAGCGGATGGCCGCTTGTTTCTTGTCCAAGATTATGTTGAGGGTCGGTCATACCGCCAACTGCTATCGGAGCGCCGCAGTCAACGAGCGACATTTACCGAAGAAGAAGCAGTTACTCTGCTCGAACAAGTTTTACCGATTCTTTCATACCTACATAACCGCAAAATTATCCATCGGGATATCTCACCAGAAAATCTAATGTTGCGATCGCAGGACGGAATGCCTGTGCTCATTGACTTTGGTGTGGTTAAGGAGGCTGCGACTCAACTGCAATCGCATTTAGGAATGGCGCAATCGACAGTTGCAGGAAAACCTGGCTATGCTCCTCCCGAACAATTGCAAACAGGTCATGCCTATGCCAGCAGCGACTTATACGCGCTCGCGGTCACAGTTGTAGTCTTACTAACTGGAAAGGAGCCACAAGATCTCTTTGACGATACAAACCTCAGTTGGAAGTGGCAGCAGTCTGCAACTGTGAGTCCTGGTTTGGCAAAGACCCTCAATCGGATGCTGAGCTATAAACCTGCCCAGCGTTTTCCCAATGCCGAGGAAGTTTTGCAATCTCTACAGGGCGCTTACTCATCTGAACTCAAAACAGTTGCCATTGGTCGTCAATCGACCACAAACACTCTGGCTGGCCTCCAGGAGAAGACCGTTTATGCTGCCTCTAATCCACCTCCCAAGCAGGCAAAATCCCGCGCGCGACTAGGCCAGGGCGGTGGCATCAATATATTTTTGGGTATTTTGCTGGTGATGATTTCAGGAATTGCTTCCTGGGCGATCGCCTCAGCTATTTTCGATCGCAGCAAACCATCTCAGCCCCCTTCCAGGACAATTAACAATAATTCTAGTCAGCCAACTACAGTTCCAACTTCATCACCAAGCGAGTCGTCACTGACTAACATTAACAAAAGCCTTAATTTCACCAACGATCCAAATCAAGCCGCAATTAATGACAAAATTTCGGCTGGACAGAGCATTACCTATCGTCTGAACGGCAAGAAAGGGCAGAAAATGATCGCCTCCTTAACTGGCCCGGGTCTACAGATGACGCTTAACTTTGAGGATCAAAAAACGATTGATAGCCGTGCGGATAATATCCGTGTAGGTTACTGGCAGGGCAAACTACCCGCCACCGGCGCATATTTTGTCGTTATAAAAACTACGCCTGGGGTTTCTGAAAGCAATTTCAACCTGGAGGTGCAACTGGAGAATCCTGTTGCACCAACTCCGAAAAGCTCGCCCACAGCATCAGCCTCTCCAACAGAAACCCCAAGCATCCAACCTACCCCCAACAGTTCTACTTCCCCCAATCCTAATCCGCAAGTAACTTCCAAAAATATTGAGTTTCCGCCAGGAAATTTCATTACCTCTGTTGCCGACACGGTCAAACCAAATGACGTTATTCGATACCGCGTCGGTATTCTGGATGGACAAACTTTGGGAGTACGGGTAGCTGAAGGCAATGTTAGGGTTGAGATTTTCGATCCAGAAGGCAATCCAGTTGGAAATATTGCTGGTGGCGGTGAACAGCAAATTACGGCTACACGGGCTGGTAACTACAAAATCCGCGTCACAAGCGATACTGAAACTAGCTTCAGATTAGACCTACTGGCTAAATAGATTGAATCATGGCCTGCTTAATTGCCAAGCTTGATTGAACTCCTGCACAGCTAGATCCATTCCTACGGAGCGCGATGCTTTGAATAGAAGCCGATCGCCTGGTTCTACTAGCCTAAGCAATGTTGCGACGATTTCAGCATGGCTAGTACAACCTTTCCCCAGAGATAATCGATCTCCAGCACCAAGTAAGATAGCATCTGCTTCACCATCGAACAGCACTAATAAGCGATCTATACCCAAACCAGCAACTGTTTCACCAATCTTGGTATGCAGGAGATTGGACATCGCTCCAAGTTCTTTCATTGTGCCCAGAATTGCCCAGCGACGACGACCTGGTGTGGAAGCCAGCAGATTTAATGCGGCAATTGTCGCCTCTGGTGAAGCGTTGTATGTTTCATCGAGAATCAGCACATCATCCTTAAGGTGATGCACCTGTGCCCGTCCCGAAGGCAAGCTAAAATTCTTAATCCCCTGCGCGGCTGACTGGTGAGCGAACTGCCAATCTAAGCCCAGTGCTTGTAATACACCTAGAGATGCTAAAAAATTCAACGCATTATGCCGTCCAGTTAAGGGCATTTGCCACGTCATTTCCCGAACCCGCAGAGTATCACCTTTAAGTTCGCCGACTATTTTGCTATTAATCCTGCCATCAAAATCGCTACTACCCATGCTATGTGTGCGATCGCACAGACCATAGGTAACGATATTCCCATGCCAAACTCCACTCGCAGTTTGCAATAACAAGCGATCTTCACCGTTAAGAACGGCAATGCCATCTGGTGGGGTTAGCTCCAGTAATTCGCACTTAGCTGCGGCGATCGCCGCTTGCGAACCCAGTCTACCGATATGTGCCGTCCCAATATTTGTAATCACACTCACGGTTGGTTGGGCAACGCGGGCTAATCTGGCAATTTCTCCAGGTCCGCGCATTCCCATTTCCACCACCACAAAACTATGGTGATTGGGGTCTATCCCCAGCAAAGTTTGGGCAACACCAATGTCATTGTTGTAGTTAGCTGCGCTCTTGTGGACGGATTTACCTGGATCGGTGTAGTAGCTGAGCAGTGCGGCAATTAACTCTTTTGTGGTGGTTTTGCCTGCTGACCCTGTGACCGCAACGACTGGTAAATTGCACTGTAGCCGCCACCAGAGAGCGATCGCTTGATAGGCCGCAATTGTATCTGGCACGATTAGCAATGGTAAATCCGATTCATTTGAGAAGCGATCGCTTTGGACAACAGCGGCTACTGCGCCTTGGGCGATCGCCTGGGCGACAAACTCATGGCCATCGAAATTTTCTCCCACCAACGCCACAAATAATTGCCCCGCTTGCAGCTTGCGGCTATCTGTACAAATGCCATCGAATTCGGCATTGGGATCGATATTTACCGCTGTGCTGGACATTACGGTGATCGCGGTTTTAACGTTACACTTAAATCCCATTTTTTCTGTTTCTTAAGTTTGCAACTGAGCTTTTTCAGAAGTAGTCTTAAGCCTACTCCAATCGGGCCGATCTAGATTACCGAAACGATCTCCAACATTGCTAAATGCATCAACTTGAATGGCATCATTACGTGCTTGTTCGGCATCGCCGATCAGTTTTGCTTCTTCTAGCGCGATCGCCCCAGATGCTAGTGCGACTTCAACTAACAGTTCAGGCTTTCGATCTGGTAACTGACCCGCGCGACTCGCAGCTTTAATCTTTTGCAAAACCAACTCTGCTTGAGCTACTAGCATAAAAGCTTGTTCTAATCGCCCTAGAGCTTCGTCAGGTTTCTCGGCAGAAGTCGAAGGATAAGCGGGAATATAGATTCCTTCTGTGAGGCGATCGCGCTGTGCCCCAGCGGTAATCATGCTATGGGCGATCGCGCTACCCAGTTGGTCGGATGGCATTGTGCCAATTGGGTTGAGTCGCCACCACCAGGCGATCGCGCCGTGTAATAACCTACCGACAACTGGAATCGACATATTGCTGAGCATACCTGCAAACGCTTCTTGAATCTGAGCAAAGCTATACTGCATTGCCCAATGCACAAATGGAAGATCCTCGGTTTGACATCCTTCGGCCTCGAATCGTCGCAGAGTTGCCGTTCCTAAATACATCCAGGAAAGTACATCGGCAAATCGTCCTGTAATCTTTTCGCGTCGTTTCAGCGTGCCACCAAACCCAATCAGCGCTATATCTGCAAGGAAGGCAAAGGTAGCTGATGCCCAGGCAAGTTTGCGGTAGTAATGCGCAGTTTCTCCAGATACAGGCGATCGCTCTAAATGACCGCGTGTGAGATTGAGTAAAGCGGCGCGAAACCCATTGCGAATTGTCCAACCGATGTGACGCCAAAATGCTCGATCGAAGGCGCTAACATCAAATTGCTCAAGCGCCGAGATCTCCTGATAGATATAGGGATGACAGCGAATAATTCCCTGCCCAAAAATCATCATTGTGCGAGTAAGAATATTCGCACCCTCAACTGTAATCGGAATCGGCATGGCGGTGTAAATATTCGCCAGTAGATTGCGCGGCCCTCGACAGATACCAGCTCCTCCCAGGATATCCATGCCATCATTAATCACTTTACGAGCTAGCTCTGTGAGATTATATTTAGCGATCGCCGAAATCACAGCAGGATGTTCGCCTTTATCTACAGCACCACAGATGAAGAGTCGAGCTGCATCGATTAAATAAGTAAGACCACCAATGCGGGCAAGCGGCTCTTCAATGCCTTCAAAACGTCCGATCGGAAGACCAAACTGCTTTCGTGTCCCTGCATAGTCTCCTGTCACACGAGTCACGAGTTTTGCCACACCTGCACAGGTGGCGGGGAAACTAATCCCTCGACCTGCGGCTAGTGACTGCATCAGCATTTTCCAGCCTTGTCCAGCTTGCTCTACCCCTCCAATAATCTGATCCACAGAGATAATTACATCGTGTCCTTCGGTGGGAGAGTTATAGAAGGGAACTCCCATCGGATCGTGTCGTTGATTTTGGATTACTCCCTCTGTATTTGTGGGAATTAAGGCACAGGTAATCCCAATATCTATGCCCTTGCCCAGCAGGTTATCGGGATCTTTGAGCCGAAATGCCAGACCCAAAAGCGTCGCGATCGCACCCAGGGTAATGTAGCGTTTCTGCCAGTTCAAACGCAGGTAAAGTTTGCCATCTTCACCTTGAAATACGATACCGTTAGAGGTAATACTAGCCGCATCCGATCCCGCATTTGGTTCCGTCAATGCAAAGCAGGGAATCTCCTCTCCCCGGGCCAGTCGAGGCAAATAATATTGCTTCTGATTGGCAGTGCCATAGTGAAGCAGTAGTTTGGCGGGGCCTAAGGAGTTAGTCACTCCTACGGTAGCGGTGTAGATAAATGAACGCGATGACAACTTGGTCATGACGTTACTATAGGCTAGGTTGGAAAATCCCAAACCACCATATTCCTGAGGAATCATCATGCCGAAAAATCGTTCTTGCTTGAGATAATCCCAAACTTCAGATGGGAGGTCTTGCTGGCGATAAATTTCCCAATCCGTCACCATGCTACATACCTGTTCGACTTGGCCATCAAGAAATGCTTGAATCTCTGGAGTAATCTTGAGATAGGGTTCTGAGATCAGTCGCTGGAAATCTGGCTGACCAGAGAAAAACTCACCATCTACCCACACAGTCCCCGCTTCGATCGCCGCCCGTTCTGTCTCCGAGATTTTGGGTAAGAGATTGAGCTTGGCGAGCGATCGCATAATCACTGTCGTCACGATCGCACGACGCACAAATGGAATATTGAAAACACAGGCGATTATGCCAAACACTAGCCATCCAGATGTTGGCATTCCGCATGTCCAGAGTAGTGCTGCTGCGTACAGAGTCCATACCCATAGAGGCATACCAAGATATCCACCGATGACTAGCAGGAAAGCAAAGACAGGAATTGCGATCACCGCTGGCAGGAAAGTTAGCATATTCTCACCTCAATTTATCAATTCATCAAAGCATCAAATTCTCAAACACACCCGCCGCACCCATGCCACCACCCACACACATCGTAATCAAACCATAGCGGATACTGCGACGTTGCATCTCATGCAACAAAGTCGCGGTCAATTTGGCACCCGTGCAGCCCAATGGATGTCCGAGTGCGATCGCACCTCCATTGACGTTAATTATTTCTTCATTCAGTTCTAATTTGCGGATTACGGCGAGGACTTGAGAGGCAAATGCCTCATTCAGTTCAATCAGGCCAATATCCTTCAGACTCAATCCCACTTGTTGTAGCACCTTTGGCACAACTACAACAGGGCCAATTCCCATAATTTCTGGTGGTACGCCAGCTACTGCAAATCCTAGCAAACGACCCATTGGCTGAACACCAAGTTGCTCCATTAAATGTCTACTTATCACTACGGTTGCCGCTGCACCATCCGACATTTGGGAAGCATTGCCAGCAGTGACTGTGCCGCCAACCCGAAAAACTGGTTGCAGACGGGTGAGCGCCTCCAGACTTGTATCTAAGCGAGGGCCTTCGTCGAGCTGAAATATTTGGGTGTGGGTTTGAGTTTTACCATCAACATAAAGTGTTTCTTTGACTGAGATAGGGATAATCTCGGAATCGAAGCGGCCTTGTTGAATTGCCTCTAGGGCTTTTTGGTGCGATCGCAGTGCCCAGGCATCTTGATCGGCGCGTGAGATTTGATATTGCTGCGCTACATTTTCAGCGGTAATACCCATAGAGCAATATACTTCTGGCGCATCCTGGAGCAATTCTGGGTTTGGCAGTAGTTGATGACCACCCATGGGAATCAGACTCATGGATTCCGCGCCACCTGCGACAATCGCTTCAGCCTGGCCAGTGGCGATCGCTTGCGATGCCATGGCGATCGTTTGGAGACCAGAGGAACAGAAGCGGTTAACCGTAACGCCTGCGACGGAATCGGGTAACCCCGCCCGCTGAGCAATTATCCGTCCCAGATTAAATCCCTGCTCGGCTTCTGGGAAGGAGCAGCCAATCATAATATCGTCGATTGCTTGTGGTTCGAGTCCATGTACTTCTGCGATCGCACCTTTAACCGCAACTGCGCCTAGATCATCGGGGCGAACATGACGCAAACTCCCACGTGGGGCTTTACCTACCGCAGTACGAACACTACTCACAATATAGGCATCTTTCATCGGTTTATCCTCCGTTCTACTAAATTTCATCTAATTCTGTTAGGACTTATGCACTGACTTGGCTGGGAACTTGCCCCCCCTAAATCCTCCTTAAAAAGGAGGTTGGGGGATCGGAGTAACTCCTGCCTGCGAGAAATACCGATAGCGCCAAATTTCTTTAGAGCTACTAATTTCGTAACGGTTTCTTGGCCTTGAGCAGGTGGGTAATACGTTCCTGGGTTTTGGGTTGGCTCAGTAATGGGATAAATACCTCTCGCTCTAGTCCCAAAAGATAGTTTTCATGTACGAGAGTCGGAGCAGTCAGATCGCCGCCCGCCATCACATAGGCCAGTCGCTTCGCCAGGTAGAGATCGTAGTCTGAGATAAACCCGCTTTGATGCACCATATAGGCGGCATGTTCCATTTGAGCCCGTCCAGCGCGTCCCGAAATCATGATTTTATTACGCTCTCGTGGTGGCATGTAGCCTTCTCGCTCTAGGTGTAAAACCTCCTGCTTGGCGACATACAGTCGGCGATCGCCATTCATCAAAATCTTGGCGTTGGGAGGCAAAAATCCCATTGCCTTGGCCTCTAAAGCGCTACCTGAAACTTTTGCCATCGCGATCGTTTCAAATGCTGCCATTAGGAAAGGTTGAATGTGCTCCGACGATTCTGAAGCCGCGCGTGCAGAAGCGCGTGCCACCATGCCCATAAGTCCACCGGCCCCAGGCACCAGCCCGACACTCAGTTCCACCAGCCCGATATAGGTCTCTGCGGCTGCTACTACCTGAGGACAAGCCATTACGATTTCACAGCCACCTCCCAGGGCGCGTCCCTGGATCGCTGCTACAACTGGCTTAGGCGCATAGTAGAGTTGCATGAATATAGTCTGAAACCCAGCTAGCACCTTGGCGATCGCATCGAAATTCCCCGCATTAGCTAGAGCACCCATTTCCACCAAATTCGCTCCACCTGAGAAGTTCGCTCGATCGTTCCCAATTACCAAGCCTCGATAATCGTCGGCCTCCAAAATTTTCAACACTTCAGCTAGTCCTGCCATCACCTGGTAGCTAAGCGTATTACCTTTAGATCGAAACTCGAATAGGACTACGCCATCCCCCAAGTCAAGCAGTGCTGACTCTGAATTCTCCCAAAGCGTACGGCCCGCATCAGCTTTTAGATCGGCCAGCCTAATTTCATCGGCGGGGAGTTGCAGTGGTAGATAAGTTTGGCGATCGCCATTATAGACCCGCGTATTCTGATGTGAAGTCTGGTAGAAGCTAGTTCCACCATTCTGTCTCATAGTTTCCACCCAAGCTGGCACGGTCAATGCCGCCGCTTTCATATCCGCCAAAACCGTTTCCAATCCCAAAATATCCCACAACTCAAAGGGACCGATTTCCCAACCAAATCCCCACCGCATTGCTCGGTCAAGCTCAACCGGACTATCGGTGATTTCGGGAATACGACAAGCGCTATAACTCAATAGTGACAGCGTTGACTGCCGAAAGAAGGTGCCACCTCTACTAGAATCTTGGTATAGAGTGCGCAAGCGATCGCTTAAATTATCGATTTTACTAATCGGTTCAATATTCCCTAATTCAAGAGCTTGAGGCAGTTCGTAGGCTAAGGTCTTTGGATTGAGGGAAAGAATCTGTTGCTTTTCTTTCTTGTAAAATCCCTGACCAACTTTAGCCCCCAGTTTACCAGTTTCCACGAGTTTGCGTAGCAGGTCAGGCAGGCAAAATAGATCGCGGCGCTCATCATCTGGAGCCGCAGCATAGAGATGCTCGGTTACATAGGTTAATGTATCCAATCCCACTAGATCGGCAGTCCGAAATGTAGCTGATTTTGGCCTGCCAATCAACGTACCCGCAAGCAGATCGATTTCAGCGATCGTATACCCTTGCTCGGTTACGGCCCGCAATCCCTGCATAGTCACAAATGTGCCAATCCGATTCGCAATGAAATTGGGAGTATCCTTCGCCACCACAATCCCTTTGCCCAAGTGCAGTCCTCCAAACCAACGCAAGCGCTCTAGCACTTCGATCGCAGTATCCATTGTCGGAATCAGCTCCAGCAGTTTGAGATAGCGCGGAGGGTTAAAGAAATGCGTACCCAAGAAATGCTGTCGAAAAGACTCCGAACAATCTTTCACGATTTCATGGATAGGTAAGCCACTGGTATTAGTGGAAACCACAGTATCTTTCCGCACCAGACCATCTAAACGAGCCATCAACTGCTGTTTGACATCTAGTTTCTCTACCACTGCCTCAATTATCCAATCAACCTCAGCCACGCGCTGCCAATGTTCATCGAAATTCCCTAGTACAACTCGATGAGCCGTCTCTTTGGTAAAAAATATTGGCGGCGACTGCTTGAGTG
Source organism: Pseudanabaena sp. SOY_30_concoct_251 (assembly GCA_031388585.1). Taxonomy (GTDB): domain Bacteria; phylum Cyanobacteriota; class Cyanobacteriia; order Pseudanabaenales; family Pseudanabaenaceae; genus PCC-6802. The sequence continues at coordinate 14,814 of JANMRU010000362.1, forward strand.
CCTTTTTGAGAGCTGTTTCGACAATCTCATTTTTGTTATCCCCGAGAGCAGCAAGATCCAGAAGATAAACTGTTAAGCCAGCGTTGGCAAGGTGCGCCGCGATCTGTGTTCCCATTACACCTGCACCCAAAACTGCCGCCGTCCGAAATGGTTTAAACATATTTTTGCAAACCTCCCATGATTAAAAATGATTCAAGGCACAAAGATTAAATCCTTCCTCAAACTCCCCCAGGCCATACTTTTACAAAGTCATTCCACTGAGCATCAGCTCCTAAGTTGCGGTTGAATTAGCTGGAATTCCCTCATACGGAAATATTGGGCTTTCATGTTGAACTACTTTTGGTTTGGAGTCTACCCTGCGTCGTTTTGTTTCATCTGCCTCACTTTCTCCATACAAGTCATCAATTTCGGCAGCGAAGGTGACATTCACTTGAGCGCGATTGATTGTATGCGATGAGCTGAGTATTTCGCTCTTGGCGGCGAGGGTAGCGTGCAGGAGTTTGAACCGCTTGACGCTTGACCAGGGCGGTAGCGGCTGATTTGCAGCATCTACCAGGTTTTGATAGAGAGCGACGATTTGGGGATGTTGGAATAGTTGCTCGAGGGGCAACTCTAGGGCGATCTCACCGATCTCCTTGGCGCGATCGCGTAGATTCTTTAGGTTAGGAAAAATCAACATGGCGCAGAACTTGCGTTGGCCACCGATCGCGATCGCCTCCTCCACGAGCGGAGATTGCTTTAGGATCTTTTCTAACGGTTGTGGTGTGACATATTTGCCCGTAGAAAGTTTGAATAAATTCTTCTTGCAACCTGTAATTTTAAGTAATCCTGCGGAGGTAAATTCGCCAAGATCGCCTGTGTGCAGCCAATGCTCGTCATCGAGAATTTGTCGCGTCGCAGTGGGATTTTTGTAAAAGCCTGCCGTGACGAAGGGCGCTCTGACCAAGATTTCGCCATCATAAGCGATCGCGATCTCTACGCCTGCGAGCGGCACTCCCACGGTGCCAGCTTGATTGAATTCACCACGATTGACACAAATTACGGAACCACTTTCTGTTAATCCATATCCTTGCAGAATTCCAATCCCAGCGGCGGCGAATTGGTTGGCGATCTCGGCCTTGAGCGCCGCTCCGCCTGTCAGCAAGAATTTCAACCGTCCGCCAAAGATTGCTCGCCAATGGGGATAGACCAGCTTGTCTGCGATCGCGAGCTGGATTGCATACAGACCTTGGGGCTTTTTACCAAGCTCATAGCGTTTGGCAATCCCTAACGACCAGTTAAATGTTTTTTGGGTAAAGTTGCTACGTAGCGGCGGTACGCATCCTGAAAGGAATCGCCAAAGCGATTGAAAAGGCATTAGTGGGTGACGTACTAGCGATAGATTTAGTCTGAATTTCTGTTCTTTTGTGTTTTTGGTGCGTGTATCTTTGCCGCGCTCTAGAAGCTTGCTGTGGGCTTTCTCTAATAGAAGTGGAACTGTGGCCAGAATAGTGGGTCGTACTTCCTTGAGATGCTTTTGGACGCGATTAGGATTTGTGAAGTAGATGCTATGCCCATAGTTTATGTGCCCATAGATCAGCGCCCGCGCAAATACATGATTGAGTGGTAGAAATGAAAGAACGACCTCGCGATCGCTAAATCCCAAGTTAATCATGCCGGTAAATGCCGCTAGCGCATTAGCTGAGAGATTCTCATGGGTTAGTACTACTCCTTGCAGTTCCCCAGTTACCGCTGGAATATAAATTATCGTCGCGATCGCCTTGGGCTCCAGTAGCGATCGAAGATGTTTGTGCTGGTCTGCTAATTGGGGAGATTGGCCTCTGGCGCGTATTTCCAACAGCGAAAATACCTGAACGCACTGCGGCAACTGCGGACAGGCTCGATCAATACGACCTTGACAGAGCAACATGGGAATACACAGACAAGCCGCTGCGGGAATTTCCACATTGCTTTCATGCGAAATTGCTCCATCCTCATCGCTATGCAGTTGACAAGCTAGAAGTTCCGAACGCTTTTCTTGCCAATCGGATGACACATCAACCACAACTATGGTTTTTAGATTAGGAGTATCCCACAGATAGGGAACGATTTGATAAAGCAAGTCGAGATTAGAAACAATGAGCGCCTCTGCCTCAGAATGCTGCAAAATATAAACGATATGTTCTAAATTCTGGGTCAGATCGATCGGGACATTAACCAGCCCCGTCAGCAAACAGGCCATATCTGCAATACAGAAATTGACATCGCTATGTAACAACAGTGCGACCCGATCGCCCCTCTGTAAACCAGTATCTAAGAGTCCAGATCCTAGCTCCTCAGCTATATGCCTAAATTCCACATTGGATAGAGGTTTCCAGCCTGCATCTGTCCATTGATTAAATGCTTGGAGATTTGGATGGCGATCGCAGGCTTCATCGAGTAAGGATGGTAATGTTCGCCCCAAGGTTAAATTCCCCGAGTGGGGAGGAGCTTTGTAAATCTTTTCTAGCTTCAACATCTCTCTATTGAGCATAATACGCTCTCCCGCAAAAGTGGGCATTGTTCTTTGCACCCAGTGCTAAATACTTAGAAGTCTTTAACATCATCTAATCTTGAGCTTAAGTCGGTGTCCATAAATAAATTTGAGATAAAAAAGGATCGCAGGGCACGCATCGAAAGATGGCGATCGCCATTAGCCCCAACGATAATTTCTAATCTTTCAATACTTCCAAAGTAGAACTAGCGACTCCTCACTTGTTCTACATCGCAAATCTCATCTCGTTAATCCCCTGGAAGCATTAATTTAACTTGCTTATACTCGAATAAATAAGCTTCGTTATACCCCTTTTTTTGCACTCAAGTTATCTTAGGTATAATGGTAAGTATAGCATATTTCTACACGGACGTTTTAAAAACAATGTCTCAGAATCAGCTAAGTATTAGAGTCCCAGCGCACGAGCTTCAGATATTAGACCGCTATTCTAGAGAAACTAAGCGGACTAAAACTGATATCATTCGCGAGTTCATCCGTTCCCTAGAAATCGCATCCAAAACATTGGACGTTAAGGCAGATAGCTCAGGCGCATCTAGCAAGAGGGTGGATTCGTTTGTCAGTCTCTAAAGGTCGTTTGTAAACCCTATCAATTATCCGATCGCCGCACAAACATCGATCGCGGTTGCAGGGATAGAACCACATGCTGCAGGATTTTTCTCTAAATGTCCCTCTAACCAATTCCCTAAGTCAGATATCATCTCGCGATAACCTAGATCGTCGTGAATATCGTGATAACTGCCCGCGTATTCATGTCTTTCCTTGTCGGCACAAATAACCTGCCTAAAAAAGACAAGGCTTGCTTCTGGTGGAGAAATCCTATCCTCACTGCCATGCAGGAGAAGCAGAGGAACCTGGAGGCAAACGGCATGGGTTTGGAGCCATTCAGCTTTTGAGATGAATTCAGTAGCTAGACGGGCACTTCCCCTAGTATGTCGAAGCGGGTCGCAAGCGATCGCCGCGATCGCCTCTGAGTCGCGCGAAGTCGCGGTGCGTTCAATCCCAGTATTCAGGGTAAAGTGCGGCCACACCTGAGAAAGAATTTGCCCGATCGCTAATTTAATCGGAGGTACGCCCACCTTGCCTAGAGGGAGCGCACTGGCAATTACGCCATGCAATCCATCGGGGAAATGCAGGGCATAGTCGAGGGCGATCGCCGCTCCCAAACTATGGCCTAACAAAAAATAGGGAATTTGCTTCTGCTGCGATGCAATGAACTGAAAGAAGCAGCTTAAATCTTGACGGAATTCACTCCAGTCGTTGATATGTCCCCGCGCCCCAGGCGATCGCCCATGACCGCGCAAATCAAACCCATAGACCACAAAACCCTGCGGTACTAATGCCTGCACAATATTTTTAAACGTGCCGCTATGACTGCCCAAACCATGTACGAGCACCAGTACAGCTTGCGGTTGCCACTGCGGGAACCAGGTTTGATAATAAAGATTTATCTTCCCATCCCCTGTAAAATTCCCTTCAAGATGTTGGATCTCTTGGATCATAGATCTCTCCTCTCTACATGCTTTGGTTTCCTAGAGAAAAGCACCGCGCTAGAAGATTAACAGTTCTTCGCTTAGTGCTAAGAATTATGAAGTGTCTGAAGTAAAATACTAACTATTTTTATGGTATCAAAAAGAACAATTAATTGGTTTAGGTATAACTAAAGAAGATCTATATTTGAAGGGGGTTTGGAGCATAGTCTAAATTGAGGGCACAGATCGCAAACTCCCCCACACAATTTTTTTAATTCATTCAGCGAAATATCAGTTGGTAATCTGCGATCGCGATTCAATTTGACAGACGAAAAGGCAAGCATCTCTATTAGCAAGAGTGGTACGATAGTTGGAAGGGCAAAAATTCAGCGTAAAAATATATGCCTACAAAAAGAGTAAATCGCTCCAGTTGGTTTGAGATTCTTGGCTATAGCTTGGCCGTAATGATTGGAATAGGCTGGGGGCTATCTGGTCTTAATTTTGGCGTTAATCCTGTCACGAAGGAACTGCCAAAACCCCAATCACAACCATTCCCCTCAGTAATCGATGCCCAGTACTAGTTAATCTCATTTACTGATTGGCAACAAGATAGGGATAAGAGCATTTCAAGAGGTTCAAAGCCAAAATTGCCTTGGTTGAGTCAGTTTCGTGCTGATTTCAGCTATGTTTAATAGATTTAGGACTTACGCAGTCAAATCCACGAAAAATGAATGGAATGGAGTTTGAGGGCTATTGGCTGTGCCAACGTCCCGTACGCGCCCTCAATTGGGGCGTTGCCCCAAACCCCTTAAAATTCGGGTTTTATCATTCACGGTGAGTAAGTACTAAGATTAAATAGGAGTGCAAGTTAGAAAAGCATTCAGACAAACTGATTATTTAGCTCAAAGCCTACGCTGATGAAATAAAGTATTGCTAAACAAGAAGCTTAGGCACTGCTGAAAAAATATCGCGATCGCTTCGGTGATATTGATGAGGCGGCCAAAGGCATTCGGAACGAAATCTCAAATAATCACAGGAAAGTTTGGCAGTAAATAGTGCTTAAACACGATCATATATGGCAGAATAAATTCAACCTCATTCATTCATGGAAAGCTATGCTTAACCTTTCCTATGACCCATTACTGAAACTACCTACGGCTGAGGAGCTCCCCCACTCAGACGACACACCTGTGGACAACGAACTCCAGAACGATATTCCTAACTTCATCCTCAATCTCCTACGCCTGATTTGGGAGAAACGTCAGGATTGGTTCTTTGGGGTGGATATGGCTGTTCACTATCAGTTTGGCACCCCTGCGATCGTGCCTGATGGTTTTTTGGCTTTAGGGGTACCGCGATATAAAAGCAAAGGAGGGCGGTTAAGCTATCTGCTATGGCAAGAAGAAAATGTCTTGCCGATCTTAGCTTTAGAGGTGATCTCAGAAGAGTATAACGGTGAGTATGAGAAGAAGTTAGAAATCTATCAAGATATAGGTATTTTGTACTACGCGATCTACAATCCTTTGGCAAGTCAAAAGCGAAAGTACAAAAATCGATTGTCACTGGAGATATGCAAACTGGCTAATGGAGATTATCAACTGATTCCCCCTAACGAACAGGGTATTGTGTGGATGCCAGAGATTTCCCTGGGGATGGGATGTGAGGTCAGGTCATTTGCGACTTGGGAAAGAGAGTGGGTGTATTTATATGATGAGGCTGGTAATCGATATTTGACTGCTGACGAAATTGCTGAACAGGAGCGTTTAATAGCTAACCAAGAACGTATAGCCAAAGAACAGGCTGAGGCGATCGCGCTTCAAGAACGTCAAGAAAAGGAAAAACTAAAGGCATACCTCAGATCTATTGGTGTCGATCCCAATAAAATTTGATCGAAGCGATCTCTTGCGCAGTTTAAGTCAATCGCATCCTCAGCTATATTAAATAATTGCTTGGGATATCAAGCAACTCTATTCGTTATTGGGTATCAGTGATTTGCTCCATCAGGAAGAGTTATCTTCTTCGTCAGCAACTACTACAGGAGTTAATTCTTCTGGCATACCAACTATTGAAACGGTAATTGCGATATTAGATGAACTGGGTCTAAAGGATTTATACGAAGTTCGATAGAGTAAGGCACCCAAAAAATAAACAATACCTGTGAAAAATCCTCCGCAGATGAGCCAGAGGATATTTGAAGTTCAACTTATTTTCCATCTCAACTGATGTTACGCGGAATCCTTATCTCCTTTAACTTGTATATACCTCATATATAAGGGTCGCCCTGGTTCTGTTCCCCTCTCCCTGAGGGAGAGGGGCTAGGGGTGAGGGTTTCAGGATCTTCCGCGTAAGGTGAGTCTATAAGTTATTCAAAAGCAATTCTTTCAGTATTTCATCGCCTAGATTTAGAATCTATGGTTTCCCCAAGAAGTCGATCTTACCTAGCTCTACCCCACAATGCCTGAGAATGTCATAGGCGGTTGTGATGTGAAAATATAGATTGGGAAGGATAAAATATAGGAGGTAAGGCATTCCCTCAAAGGTCATGGACTCTTTACCCATTGGTAGGATAACCGTCTTTTGCTCCGAACCATCAATTTGCTCAGAGGTTAGAGTTTTAAGGTAGGAGATCGTTTTCTTAATGCGGTCAATGAGATCGGGGAAAGTTGTTTCATTATCTTCCATTGCTGGTGCTTCCACTCCAGCAAGTCTTGCTGCGCCCCTTCTTGTAACATCAGAGACAATTTGAACTTGTTTACCTAAAGGAAACATATCTGGATATAGACGGCTATTGATCAACACAGAAGGGTCAATCTTTTTTACCTCGGCATGGGCAGCACCTTTTTCAAGAATAGCGACGAGGTTATTCAACGCTCTAATCACTGGCGGTATTGATGCCTGATACATTGAAATGGTCATGGTTTACTCCTCTTGAAGTGGATTTTTTAAGTATAAGGTACGCCGCCTTTGCAGTTATTAATTGTAGAGAGGCGATTTAAGCGATCGAAAGTATGAGTGGTTTCGGCTACAGGTTGTGTCCCTGCCAAAGGCGAAATCACCCCAACTCCTTGGTAGCACCCCTAGTAAAAACCGCTATATTTAGTGTAATCCCTGTATAGGGGGCATTTTTATGGGTGATCGTGTAATGTGGGGATCCTGTGCAGCAAGATTTCAGGCTAATTGTTGATTTAGTTACAGTATTGGCAGCCGCCTCAGTCGGCGGTCTGTTGGCTGCTGGGTTGCGTCTGCCTGTGATCCTAGGATACTTGCTCGGCGGTATTGTGGTTGGGCCCTCTGGTTTGGGGTTAATCAAGGAGTTGATCCAGGTGGAAACCCTGGCACAGTTTGGCGTAGCCTTTCTACTATTTGCCTTGGGTGTGGAGTTTTCCCTCGCCCAGCTTAAAAAAGTACAGGCAATTAGTTTAGGTGGCGGCGGTTTGCAGATCCTATTGACGATCGCCCTGACCGCCATTCTCTCATTTGGCGTAGGCTGGGTAACCACGCCGATTCAAGGGGTCTTCCTCGGTGCGATCCTATCCCTTTCTTCAACGGCGGTAGTTTTGCGCAGCCTGATTGAAGGTAATGAACTCGACTCAATCCACGGTCAGGTCACCCTTGGGATTTTGATTGTGCAGGATTTGGCCTTGGGCCTAATGCTGGCAGTATTACCTGCGTTGAATAGTCCGGCGGAGGTGCTGGGACTAGCTGTAGTCAAGGCTTTGCTCGTAACTGCTTTGTTTGCGGGTGGGGCGATTGTGGCTGGGATCTGGTTGATTCCGCCATTGCTGCGAGCAGTTGCCAGCACTGAAAGCCGCGAGCTATTCGTATTGAGCGTAATTGTGCTGTGCCTTGGTATCGCACTATTGACAGAACATCTGGGGTTATCGATCGAGATGGGGGCATTTGTGGCAGGGCTGATGATTTCGGAAGTAGAGTATGCCGATCAAACCCTGGCCTATGTCGAACCATTGCGAGATGTATTCGCTACCTTGTTTTTTGCATCGATCGGGATGTTGATCGATCCCGTATTTCTTTGGGAGCATCTGGAGCTGATTTTGGGATTGGTGGCGCTGGTAATGCTCGGGAAGTTTTTGATCGTAGTACCACTCGTACAGCTATTTCGTTATCCACTTAGGGTGGCAATTATTACTGGGTTGGGGCTGGCTCAAATCGGCGAATTTTCGTTTGTACTAGCTAGCGAAGGGCAAAAACTCGGCTTGGTGTCACGCCAGGTTTACCTGCTAATTTTGGGTACTACAGCTGTGACCTTGATGATCACGCCATTTTTACTCAAAGCCACCCCATTGGTTTTCAAACTGATGGAAACTGTGCCAATTCTAAAAACCTGGTTAAATCAAACTGATATTCCCCAAGAAATTTCTGATTCCGTTGTCCCTTGCGATCGCGTAATTGTCTGTGGGTTTGGGCGCATAGGTCAAAATATTGTCAACCTATTGCAGGCAAAAGGTTACCAGATGCTTGTGATCGAGCAGTCAGAGGCAAAGTTACAGATCCTGCGCGATCGCGGCATCCCTTACATATATGGTAACTGCGCTAGCCCATTAGTACTGGAAAAGGCTGGGGTTGAAAAAGCGCGATCGATGGCAATTGTGACGGGTGATGCCATGAGTACGAGACTATGCCTGCAAAGGGCGATCGCGCTTGCCCCAGATCTTGATATTGTGGCACGCGCCTCTAAGGATGCTGACATTGACTCGCTCTATCAGCTAGGAGCCAAGGAAGTCGTACATCCAGAGTTTGAGGCCAGTTTAGAACTATCAACTCACCTCTTGTTAGCCCTAGGTGAGACCCTCCAAGCCGTGCAATTAGAGATTGGGGAAGTTCGCCAAAGCCGCTATGCCGATTTTCGCCCTGACATTGCTTGTCATCTGCCACAAATTAGCCCGAGTCAGAGTCAAGCAGCAAATCTGGCGCAGATCGCTGCTGAACTAGGGCAAGATCAAACATCGTGAGTAATATTGCTGCTCCCCAGTGGCTGAAACCACCTGAAACGATAAGTTTGACTGAAGGAGAGGTGCATGTTTGGTTAGCAGATCTTGATGCAGAGATCTTGAATTTATCTGAGCTGCAAACTACCCTAGCCGCAGATGAAGTTTTGCGCGCTCAGCGGTTTCATTTCCCCGAACACAGACAGCGCTATACTTGCGGACGTGGGCTATTGCGGGTGATTTTGGCAAAATATCTAAATCTGGAGCCGCAGGAGATCGTATTTAGATATGGTAGCCACGGCAAACCCTCTCTAGAGGAGTCATTCAGTTTTCTAAGCTTTAATCTCACACATTCACAGGGCTTAGCACTTTATATCGTCGCCCCAGGTCGAGAAGTAGGAATAGATGTGGAGTGTATAAATGGCGATCGCGAGATCGACAGCATTGTTAGCAGATTTTTTACGCGATCGGAGCAGACTTATTTGCTTAACTTGTCACTACCAGAAAGACAGACTGCCTTTTTTCGTTGCTGGACATGTAAAGAAGCGCAGGCAAAAGCAAGTGGCGAAGGCATATCCCAAGGTTTAGATCGGCTCGATCTAGCATCAATGCTAGAAAACAAACAAAACTATACATACAGTACACCTTGGACAGTAATGCCCCTCCCGCTCGATCGAGATTGGGGCGATCGCTATGCTGCCGCGATCGCAGTAGCAGGACAAGACTGGCGGCTCAAGTGTTGGAAATTCCCGACATTAACCCATTGCACCGATTAATGTCCCCTTCGGGGACTGACCCATGTGTTAGGTTGCTTAGGTTATCGGTGAGGATAATGCTTCAAACCCTCCTTGAATGGAAATCATTAAGCACATCTAGATGATGAGATCGCAATGATCAGAGTTGTCGCAGCCCGTCGAGAGTTTTTAACGCTTGTGACTGTTCTTTCAACTGAACTTCAAGTCGCTGACACACCAGTTCGCATAAATCAAAAATCATTGGGTCAGTAATTTGATAGTAAACACTGACTCCCTGGGGTTGCCGTTTCACAATGCCTGCTTGGGTCAAAATCTTGAGGTGTTTGGAAACGTTGGCTTGCCCTAGACCCGTTTCTTCAATAATTTCAGTGACATTTTTAGCACCATTCTTAAGGGCGCACAAAACTTGCAGCCGACTAAGCTCCGATAAAACTTTGAAGTAATCAGCAACCTGGATGAGAGCCGAAATCGGGATCTGAGTCATAAGCGGGAGTTCGTTGATTTTGATCTAGACTTGTACCTTTCACTATATTACCATACAGTGATATAATTAACTAATAAATCATCATAAACCATGGAGCGGATAGTGATGTTATTTCGTCAACTTTTTGACCGTGAAAGCAGTACCTACACGTATCTGATTGCCGATCGCGCTGCTTCCGAAGCACTATTGGTCGATCCAGTCTTAGAACAGGTTGAACGCGATCTCAAGTTGCTAAAAGAATTGGGCTTGACCTTGCGCTACTGCTTAGAGACCCACGTTCATGCCGATCACATTACGGGCACAGCCCAACTGCGAGCGAGGACGGGATGTTTGAGTGTAGTGCCCGATCAAGCACAGGTAGAATGTGCCGATCGGTTTATTCGACACGGTGAGACGCTGCATGTTGGAGAAGTCGAGGTGCAGGCGATCGCAACACCAGGACACACCGACAGTCACATGGCATATCTCGTTAGTAGAACGCACTTACTGACCGGGGATGCGCTATTGATTCGAGGCTGTGGGCGCACGGATTTTCAAAGCGGGAATGCGGGAACGTTGTTTGACTCAGTAACTCAACGGGTGTTCACCCTGCCAGATGCCACATTGATTTATCCAGCACATGACTATCGTGGACAAACCGTTTCATCCGTAGAGGAAGAAAAACGCTGGAACCCCCGCTTTGTCGGACGAAGTCGGGATGAATTTATGGCATTTATGGACAAGCTAGATTTGCCAGATCCGCAAAAAATGATGGAGGCGTTACCCGCCAATGAACGGTGTGGCCAGATCCTCACAATGTCCGTCAACAACTAGTTTATTTAAAGGATGACCATGACGAATACAACTCAGCTGCAAGAAATCGATGCTCAAACCTTGAAACAATGGCTTGAGGATAATGCGGTCACATTAGTGGATGTGCGAGAACCTGCTGAATATGCGAGCGAACGGATTCCGGGTGCAAAACTCCACCCATTATCACAATTCAATCCCGATCGAGTTCAACCGCAGTCGGGACAAAAGCTTGTGCTCTATTGTCAATCGGGGAATCGATCAACGAAAGCGGCTCAACAATGTCTAGAGGCTGGATTCACTTCTGTGATCCAGTTGAGAGGCGGAATTCCCAGTTGGAAAAATGCAGGCTACGGCATTGAAAAGAGTCAAAATGCACCGATTAGCCTATTTCGGCAGGTGCAAATTGTGGCAGGTTCCTTGGTACTTTTAGGAACAGTTTTAGGGGTACTAGTCTCACCCAATTTCTTGCTTCTCAGTGGGTTTGTCGGCGCTGGGCTTGTGTTTGCTGGAGTCACGAACACCTGTGCAATGGGATTGCTATTAGCCAAGTTGCCCTATAACCAACGATCTGGGAATAAACTATGACTTGGATTTTTGGGCATCTTTTCGCGGTTTGCATCGGTATCAGTTTAGGCTTGCTGGGTGGTGGTGGCTCGGTGTTGGCACTGCCCGTGCTGGTTTACGTGATGGGCGTTGCGCCGAAACCAGCGATCGCCATGACCTTAATCATTGTGGGCAGTGTGAGTTTATTGGGCAGCATTCCCCATGCGCAACGCGGCAATCTGAATCTTAAAATAGCGGGAATTTTTGGATCGGCAACCATGCTAGGTGCTTATTTGGGTGCCAGGATTGCCACACTTCCACTCATCACGAGTGCCTTCCAGATGATCCTCTTTGGACTCTCAATGTTGGTCGCCGCCGTATTGATGATTTATCGCTCTATTAAGGCAAAACCTGAGTCCAGTGAGGATGAGCTAGCGTCGATCCAGTACGTCAAACCTGCTTGTAAATATTGCTGGCTATGGCTCATGACGGAAGGAATTGCTGTGGGCGTTTTGACTGGGTTAGTCGGCGTTGGCGGTGGATTTGCGATCGTTCCGGCTTTGGTGCTGTTGGGCAATATCCCAATGCGACAGGCGATTGGAACTTCTCTGTTGATCATTGCGTGTAATTCTGTTGCGGGTTTGGTTGGTTATTTAGGGCATATTTCTCTGGACTGGACTCTGACGGTTTCATTTACATTTTTAGCAGGATGCGGAACGGTGATTGGAGCATATCTTGCCCAATTTGTTTCAGCAAAACAACTTCAGAAAAGCTTCGGTTACTTTCTTCTAGCCGTTGCCACATTTGTATTAGTACAAAATCGTGACAGCTTATTACAGGGTCCCAAGAAGTCATCTGCGTACCAGCAACCTAACAACGCCCATGCACACCGACCGCCGAGAGTTGATCGGTTGTGATGCAAAGGTTATCTGCGGCGGGTGATGGGCAACGTTAGCCCGCGCTTCCCCAGAAGGATTTGCCTAAATTGGTTGACTAGCGCATTATAGAGATTAGTCGAGACGGTAAAAAATTATGAATGGCTTAGACGATATCGAAGAAAAATTTCGCCGCCTAGAGCGCGAAGTCAATGGCGTTAAAGAAGAAATAAGTTCAGATCGTCCAGAACAACAATCATCCCAATCTCCTGGCTCTGGAATTCTAGGATCCTTTAAAACCTCGCTGGCCGATCTAGTGCGTTGGATTAACGGGATGACTGGTACTAGCAAGGTTGTAGCTGTTGTTGTCTTAGGGTTGCTGGTCTTCACTGTGATTGGTTTTGTACTGAAACTAGTGACAGCAGCAATCTCGCTGGCGATTTTAGCAGCGGTGGTCTGGGTACTTTACAAATTCTTCTTTGAAGCAAACCCACCTAGATCTAATTAAGCATTGAGCGATTGCACACTCAAAAACCAGTCAGCAAGGAGCGATCGCGTTATAAGCAAAATGACGGAGGGTCATGCGATCGGGTGATTTGCACCCAAAAGCTGACAAAATCCGTAATAATTGAAAAAGTAGTTACTGCTTTTGTCGCAAATCCACAACAATTGTTTTTGCATATCAAAAGTTAGTAGCTAGATAGTGGCTAGTCAGTTCAAGGTGCTGACAGCTTTGTATGAGGAGTGACAAACTGTAGATTATGCGAATTTCTCCCTGTTGGATAACATTGGGTGCCAGCTTTGCCGTTCTGACCCCGACATTCACTGTGAATGCTCAGGATGCCAGTAATCATCACACAACATACATCCCTGCTTCTAGAATCTCGCAGCAGCAGCCAAGTTCTAATGGTCTGGGCGATGATTTTAACGCACCAAATCGCCCTGCGATCGTAACTTTGAATGATGTAAATGCCGAAATACCCCTCAAGGAAATCTATCCAAAGGCAGCGCGCCCTGCTTTCAATCCCCCTCGCCAAGAAAAAAAATTAATTGTCCAGGCAAAGCTCGTTAGCTCTCTAGAACCCGCAACAGAGCAATCTGCGCCACAAATCCCTGCACCTGAGCCTGTCGTTAAACTGCCTAGCAAAACTCCTGTAAAAATTCCCGCTAAATTACATAAATTCGGCAATCTTGCAGAAACTGCACCTAAGCTAAGCAAGCCTGCTCATTTGACTGCAAATCCAGATCTTACGCTTCCCAAATTAGATGCTGTTGCTCCCCAGATCCATAACCAGCCTACTTTAGTAAATGCGACTCCAGCTACTAAAACACGAACAACCCCTAACGCAAAGATTGTGCCGGACTCAGCTAGGGCAAAGTTACCCAGCAAAAAGCCTGCTTTAGTTACAGCAAATCCAGCTAAACCTGATTTAAGCTCCAGTGTAAAGATTGCTCTGGAATCAGCTAGGGCAAAGTTGTCTGGGAAAGATCCATTAGCGATGCCAGTTCCAACTGTTGCCAAGCCTGAGACAAGTCCCAATGTCGAGATTGAGCCAAATTCTACACAGGCAAAATCACCTAGCCAAGATTCTGCTTTAGCCACAGCAACCGTGATCGCGGCTAAACTTGACACAAACGACAGCGTAAATAGCGTAATTATCGAACCGAATTCCAGCAAACAAACGTTAGATGAATCTCCAAAAACTGCCAATCCATCAATTGAGTCAAAAAACACTAAGGTTGCCATTGGGCTAGATCCTCGTCAACCTTTAGTTGTACCTACAACTCCCAGCCAGGTTAAGATTGAGCGCGTCCAACCGATTACGCTCAAAGAAGCCCTTGAAATTTCTGATCGCAATAGCCCAACCATTGCGGCAGCTAGAATTGAAGTAGAAAGAGCGAAAGCCCAGCTAGCTGAGCAAGTAGCGGCACGGAATCCTACGGTTGCGGCTCAAGCTGACTATAACTACACCAACAGCGCATCAACTCAAGCTGGAAATATTTTGTTTTCTCCTGGACAACAGCGTTCACCGATCAGTCAAACCTTCAGTAGTAATGTTGGCATTAGCTACAACGTTTTTAATTCTGGGCGGGTAGATGCCAGCATCAGGGCATCAGAAAATTCTTTGCGCTCATCGGAAGCCAATTTTAACCGCATTGCTCAAACTACGCGCTTAAGCGTTGCCACAGCCTACTACGGTGCCCAAAATGCTGATGGTCAAGTCCGTATCCGAGAGGAACAGGTAAAAAACAACGAACGGAGCTTACAGGATACCGAAGCCCTTGAGCGGGCAGGAGTCGGTACAAAATTCGATGTCTTACAGTCTCAGGTTGAGTTAGCCAATGCTAGGCAAAATCTGAGTAGTGCAAAAGCCTCCCAGGCGACGACTCGACGTGAGCTAGCGCGCCAATTGTCATACCCTCCCAATCTCGACCTATTTCCAGCCGATGAAATTAAGCCTGCCGATGACTGGAAACCAAGCCTGGAAGAAACTATCCTTCTAGCACTAAAAAATCGCTCCGAATTAGACATACAGAAGTTGCAAAGAGAAGTTGCTCGCGATAACGCCAAGGCTGCACTTGCTGCGCTCGGCCCACGAGTTAGTTTATCTGCTAGCCTCGATCAATTTGATAATTTAAACCAGGTCGGAGGAATAGGGCTGGGCTATACTCTGGGCGCTACGGTTAATTGGACTTTGTTTGATGGAGGTGTGGCCAATGCCCAAGCAAATCAAGCGGAAGCCGATCGGGCTTTAGCAGAAGTCCGATTTACTGAAGCTGGTAACCAAGCCCGCTTCGATGTAGAGAGTGCTTATAATAATTTGAAGTCAAGACGAGAGCAGATCGAATCAACGACTCTCGCTGTGAAGCAAGCAAATGAAGCTTTACGCCTATCTCGGTTGCGCCTCAGTGCAGGGGTAGGAACTCAGCTAGAAGTGATTCGATCGCAGGATGCTCTCACTCAAGCCGATGTTAATCGATTGGACGCAATTGTTGGGTTTAATCTGTCCCTAGTCCAACTGCAAAGATCGATTAACGGTTTGTAGAATAGCCCTAGTTCCCTATTCCCTGAATCGCTATGCGTAATATGTTTCTCGCACTAGCAGCGATCGCGCTTTTATCCTCTACCTCTGCTAGCAGTGAATCTCCCATACAGCTAAGCCAGAGTGGTAAACCCACCGCAAAGCCTACCGAGCTTAAGTTCGATTTACCCATTAAATGTAACCTTGACAAGGATTGCTTTGTCTTGCTGTATAGCGATCGCTTTCCTGGCCCCGAAGCTGTCGATTTTGGCTGTGGTCGCATGACCTACGACGGCCATACCGGCACTGACTTCGCGATTCCGAATGAAGGGGTAATGCGGCAAGGCATTCCAGTCTTAGCTGCAGCGGCTGGCAAGGTACTCAGGGTGCGGGATGGCGTTATCGATCGCAAGGCAACAAACATTAAAAATCCTGATATTGCTGGTAAGGAATGCGGCAATGGGGCACTGATCGATCACGGTCAGGGATGGCAGACTCAATATTGCCATTTGCGACAAGGATCGGTCGTGGTTAAACCCGGTGCTCAGGTTAAGGCAGGGACGGTTTTAGGTTTTGTGGGTCAGTCTGGCGCAGCATCATTTCCCCACGTTCATTTTGAAGCACGCTATCAGGGCAAGCCCGTCGATCCTTTTTTAGGTCCCGAAGCCCAAATCGATCACAAGCCTGGCTGTAAAGTCACCGCCCAGTCGATGTGGAAGCCAAAGATCGGTTATTTACCCACTGGTGAGATCGATGCTGGGTTTGCCGATCGCATCCCAAAGCCAGAGGAAGCAGAACAGGGGAAATTCTCCGATCGCAACCTACCTGTTAATGCCGCTGCGATCGTGTTTTGGACAAGAACCTATGGTGTCCTCCAGGGCGATGTTGAAAGAATTCGCCTAATTGCTCCTAATGGTTCTGTTGTGACAAATAGTGAGAAAACGCTAGAGAAACCAAGTCGGATATGGTTTAGTTTCACGGGCAAGCGTAATAAGCCCAATCAGTCGGCGATCGCAGGTACATGGCGAGGAGAATACCAACTTTTACGGGCTAATAAAGTGCTAGTTGATATTAAGCGCCAAGTAAGAGTCAATTAATTAAGGGGCGATTATTTTTATACGCCACAATCTATGCAATCTAATCACCAGGAAATAGCGGCAACATTACGCGCATGTCAATTACAAGTTGCATCGCTGCTAATTTATCAAGATGTTTTAGCTTTAGAACCTGGGAAGCACTTTTTGCAACTCTTACAAACACTTGCCGATCGAGCCAATCTTGAACATGCAATTAATACTAAAGCCGATCTGGCTTGTTTGGGCGCATACGGACAGTGGTTTAAAGTGATGGCTAAAGCTATTTCCAGCTGCGGCGGTACTCATCCCACAGGGAATCTCAGTTGGCAGGACTATTTGATTGCTCAGATTTTAACTACGAATAACCCATTTGTCCAGCTAGCGCAAACGGTAGATTTTGTTGATATCTCTCCCGATCTCATTGCCGCAGCGAAGCACGATCTGAATGTATTGCAATATCTGAGCTATATCGATGGGAATTCCCTACACCAGTGGTTACAGGCTTTAGTTAACCTCCCTTTCAATTCTGTTGTATGGCGAGGGCAGGACGATCTCCAGCCGCCAGGCCGCGCTCCACAAGTAACGGATTTATTTCAAAAACTGCACGCCAGCGATCGCTGGTCGGATGTACTACCAGATTTAGCCAAATACTACCGTCAGTTCGGTACGGGGTTATTTGCGCAATACGTCGCTTTGCATTGGCAAGCAGGCAAGTTAGTTGGGATTGCCCACCCCGATCTGGTACCAATCGATCGCCTGGTTGGTTACGAACTCCAGAAAGAAGCTTTACTCAAAAACACAGAATTTCTCTTGGCAGGTCATCAAGCTCTCCACGTTCTACTGTATGGCAGTCGAGGTTCAGGCAAGTCATCGCTTGTGAAAGCGCTGTTGGGTCGCTATGGCGATCGCGGTTTACGATTGATTGAGGTAGCTAAATCCGATCTAAAAGATTTGTCGATCGTTACCGAACTGCTGCGCCATGCACCACAAAAATTTATTATCTTTGTTGATGACCTCTCATTTGAGAAGGAATCTGAAGATTATAAAGCGCTAAAGGTCTTGCTGGAGGGGAATCTCACTGCTAAACCCTCGAACGTAATCGTTTATGCCACATCCAATCGTCGCCACCTTTTGCGCGAATATTTTAGCGAACGTCCCCGCCCCAGCGATTCTGAAGAAGTGCATCCCTGGGACACGGTGCAGGAAAAATTATCGCTAAGCGATCGCTTTGGGTTGACAATTACATTTACCGGAGCCGATCAGCATACTTATTTGCAGATCGTGATGCATCTGGCAACCCAGGCAAACATTGCCATTAGTCCAGAGGATTTGGAATATCGGGCTCTGCAATGGGCAACTCGACACAACGGGCGATCTGGGCGCACCGCCCAGCAATTCATTGATTTTCTTCATGCTGAACTTTGCTGAATTACAATCTGAATTATGATGACCAACTATCCCGAATTTTCCACAAAAGGTTATGAGGCGATCGCACAGCTCGGTCAAAATACAGCGGGCGGTCGAGTCGTTTATCTCGCCAAGAGATTATCTGTATCTGAATCAATATCCGATCGCGATCGGAGTCAGTCAGATCGACTTGTGGCGATCAAACAATTTCAGTTTGTCAAAGGGGCAGATTGGGCAGGCTTTAAAGCGATCGAACGAGAGATTGAAGTTTTACAGAATCTATCGCATCCAGGTATTCCACGCTACTTAGATTCATTTGACACTAATGATGGCTACTGTATTGTCCAGGAATATAAAGATGCTAAACCTCTGTCAGAACCGCGTAGTTTTGACGCAGAGCAGGTCAAGCAAATAGCGATCGCGATCCTAGAGATTCTAGTCTATCTGCAAAATCGACTTCCTCCGATCATTCACCGCGACCTCAAGCCAGAAAATATTCTGCTTGATGAGCTGGGAAATATCTATCTAATTGATTTTGGCTTTGCACGGATTGGTGCAGGTGAGATCGCTATGAGTAGTGTGGCAGCTGGCACATTTGGCTTTATGGCTCCCGAACAGTTACGCAACCGCGAGCTGAATGCCGCAACCGATCTCTATGGCTTGGGTGCAACCCTAATTTGCCTGCTCACAAATACCAGATCGACGGCGATTGATGCGATCGCCGATGATGACGGCAGAATTAATTTTCAACCGCTATTACCAACCATCGGGCAACGCTTTATCGGCTGGTTAGAGAAGATGGTCGCACCCAAACGCACCGATCGCTATGCCAATGCTGATGAAGCCCTGCAAGCGCTCAGGCCGATATCTGTGACGCGATCGCTAGAAGTACATGTGAATTGCGATCGGCTCGAATTTAATGCGCGGCATCTAAGCGAACAGATAACTCAATCAGTCACTATAACTGCTTCTCTGCCAAACACGTTAAATTCTAATTTGGGATTAATATTAGAAGGTAGATGGGAAGTCGCATCCCACCCAGGTGACCCACCACATACTCCTGATGCTCATGCCTGGATTGCCTTTACGCCCAAAGTTTTTAATGGGAATAAGGTTGACTGTGCGATCGCAGTAGATACCAGTTTATTGATGGCTGATGCCACCTACGAGCGCACCCTTCTTTTGCATACCAACTCCGAGCCAGAGACTATTTCCTTGCCAATTTCAGTGCGAACGGCTTCCTCGCTAGCAACACAAAATCCTCCCTATTTGCGCTTAGTAGCTCTATTAGTTATTTCGCCAATTGCAACTGCAATCCTTTTTTATGTTGGTTCTTTAGCTTCCCGCACCTACTTATTTTCGGAACAATTATTGTGGTTTTTCTATTTTGGAGGATCTTGTCTATTAGTATTGGCGACAATCATTGCTAAGGCTAAAGATGGTCCGATAGCTAAAGCTCTTGGCTGGACTTCTGTCGGAGTAATATTGGTATGTCTGACCTTTGCTTTACTGGCAGGTGTTGCAAGTAATAATGACAGAATTACCGCGCTCGTGGTATGCAGTTCACCATTGTTTTACGGTCTGTTTGGTGCTGCTATGGGAAGTTTGCTTAAAGCATCCCATAAGAAAGGCTTTGATAAAACTTCTAGCTTTTTACTGGTAATACTAACAGCAGGATTAGGTAGCGGTTTAATACTTCAGGGATTGCGCACCGCTATAGTGATTGGCCCCCTCTTATTTATATTGCTGATGCGACAGCATAGATTAGTTGCTCGTCATAAAGCAGCTCAGCAACACTTAATTAAGTCCTAGATATAGTCCTAACTGAACAGCAGCAATTCTTAACACGAAATTGGGATTACCTGCGATCGCGATCACAAACAGTTGCAATAACTTCCTCGATAATTAAATAGTGATGATTAAACACCAAAGGATTTGTTATGAACAAGCTCGTGCAAAGAATTGCCCTCGTTACGCTGGTTTCTGGTTCTTGCTTACTTCCCTTTACAGCAAACTCGGTTCAAGCCCGCCCCGTTGAGTCTCCTAGCTATGACAAACCAGAAGTAAGACCCACTAGCTATCTACCCAGCTATATTCGCACTTCTGAATACTGCGAAAGCCGTAGAGCTAACTTCGCAGGTGCTTGGACTCGTCGTGGTAGTAGCCCTTCATATGATGCTGTCTGGACTAGCGATCGCGGTGAGAAAGTTTATGGAGTTGTCGATGTTGTTGAGAACTATGATGGGAAGGTCACTTTTCGATATCGCGCAGGACAAGATATCGGCTACTATCAAGTTCGTTATGACAACAAAGAGTCATACATCGGCACCTGGAAATCTGATAACGGTCGTTATTACGGTAGCGTAACTGGGTATATCCAGTTGTAATGCTTTCAAGATATGGGGTTGACACACAGAGTCCACCCCTATAGCTGAATGAAAAAAGATTGAATTTATTTGGCCATTTTGGGGCAAGATATTAGCCAGGATTAAGAGGGGGCTAAGCCCAAACTTTATGCTCGCCAAAACTACAACTAACCAAGTTTTCCCGAGCTTTAAGGGATTGCCACTACGAGTCATACTCGTGGTGCCTTTTGTGTTGCAAATATTCGCGGCTGTGGGGCTAACAGGCTATTTCTCGTTGCGCAACGGACAACAAGCTGTCAACGACCTAACCAGTCAGGTGATGCACAAACATAGCGAACTCGTTGGTCAACACCTCGATCGCTATCTAGCCGTTCCAAATCAGATTAATCAAATAAATATTGATGCGATCGAGCTCGGGTTGCTAGACCTCCAGAATTTGCCAATTACAGGGCGCTATTTTTGGAAACAAATGCAGGTCTACAATGTTGGCTACATTAATTTTGGCAATCTAGATGGTAGGTTCATCGGGATCGAACGCTTAAACAATGGCAAATTTCTGATTAATGAAGTACCAGGTAAAACTCCTCTAGCGCAAGTAGACAATGTTGTTAGCTATATCTATGGCGCTGATAATCAGGGGAAGCGCACAAAATTGCAAGAGACTACCAAGGGTGACGATCACCGATTCGAGTCTTGGTTTACTGATGCAGTGAAGGCGAAAAAGCCTGTATGGACGCAAATTTATCAGTGGTTGGATAAACCTGAAGTTTTATCCATATCCTCTAGCTATCCGGTTTCCGATCGTGACGGCAAGTTAATTGGAGTTATTGGTGTCGATCTGATTGTTTCTCAGATTGGAGATTTTCTGCGCCAAATACCGGTTAGCCCGACAGGGAAAGTTTTTGTTATTGAGCACAATGGGCGATTGATAGCTAGTTCTGGCGCGGAAAAGCCTTTCAATCTCAAGTACGGTAAGGCAAAAAGACTGAATGTTCTTGATAGCTCCGATCGTCTGACTCAAACTACAGCGCAATATTTAAAGCAAAAGTTTGGCGACTTTCGCAACATTAAGAATGCTCAACAACTAGAATTTGCGATCGCAGGCGAGCGTCAGTTCGTCCAGATTACACCTTGGCAAGATCGTTATGGACTCGACTGGGTAGCGATCGTGGTTGTGCCTGAAATAGACTTCATGGCGCAAATCAATGCAAATACAAACACCACAATTATTCTCTGTCTAGTCTCGCTGATGGTTGCCACAATTTTGGGATTACTCACCGCGCGTTGGATTACCAAGCCAATCGAACGTCTAAGCCAAGCTAGTGAGGCGATCGCCAATGGCAACCTAGACCAAAATGTTGAAATTCAGAGTATCAACGAATTGCAGATCTTGTCCCAGTTCTTCAACCAAATGTCAGATCAGCTGAAAGATTCCTTTGAATTGCTGGAGACCCGAGTAGAACAAAGGACAGTAGAGCTAAATGAAGCTAAGCTCGCAGCGGAAACTGCCAACACCGCAAAAAGCGAATTCTTAGCTAATATGAGTCACGAGCTGCGCACACCACTCAATGCCATTCTAGGCTTTACGCAGCTAATGAGTAGAGATTCATCATTACCTCCCACCCAACAAGAAAATCTGCAAATCATCGATCGCAGTGGTGAACATCTGCTTTCGCTGATTAATGACGTGCTTGATATGGCCAAAGTGGAATCGGGACAAATGGGGCTAAATGAGAACAACTTCGATTTATATCATCTTCTCGATACTACTAAGGAGATGTTCCAACTCAAAGCTGAAGCTCAGAACATAGAAATGATTGTCGAGCGCGATCTAGATTTACCGCAATACGTGAGAGCCGATGAGCGTAAACTGCGCCAAGTTTTAATAAACCTTGTAGGCAATGCGATCAAGTTTACCCAAGAGGGCAGTATTAAAGTACTAACAACTCTAGGAGATAAACCGCCCAAGAGTCCAAAAGATGTGGATGTTCTAGACAAATTTACGTTGCACTTTGAGATTGCTGATACAGGGCATGGAATTGCTCAAAATGAGATGGAAATATTATTTGAACCCTTTATTCAAACCGAAACTGGTCGTCAATCCCAACAAGGGGCAGGTTTGGGTTTGCCAATTAGTCGCAAATTCGTGCAAATTATGGGAGGAGACATCACCGCAGAAAGTATTCTGGGGCAGGGAACAGTGTTTAAATTTGATATTCAGGTGCTGTTAGGATTGGGACTAGATGTAGGCACCCAACTGCTAGAAAAACCCCGCAAAGTCATCGGGTTGCAACCTGGACAGCCTACATATCGTATTTTGGTGGTTGACGATCGTCCCACAAATCGCCATCTTCTCATCCAATTACTTTCGCCGATTGGCTTTGAAATGCGCGAAGCCGTAAATGGTCAAGAGGCAGTTGCGGTTTGGGAAAGCTGGGAACCGCACTTGATTTGGATGGATATGCGAATGCCAATTATGAATGGCTATGAAGCTGCCCGAACCATCAAATCACATCTGAAAGGCCAAGCAACAGTAATCGTTGCTCTTACAGCAAGTACGCTCGAAGAAGAGCGCGCGATCGTGATCTCAGCAGGATGTAACGATTTTGTGCGTAAGCCCTTCCGTGCTGAAACCATTTTCGAGAAACTGACTGAGCACCTGGGAGTGTGCTATATCTATGAAGAACGAGATATAGCTCCGACTCTAGCATTAGTGAATGCGGAGAAATTAACTAGTAGTTCCTTAACCATTATGTCTACTGATTGGTTAAATAGTTTGCACCTAGCAGCTATAGAGCTAGATACCAACCGAGTGCTAATTTTGATCTCACAAATTCCCCAAGAACAGAATTCGGTTACTGCCGCCCTCCAAAAAATGGTGAACAACTTTGATTTCGACCAAATTATGCAACTCACGGAACAGGCGATCGCAGCTCTAAATGTGACAAAAACAAAAATAAATCCTTTCTAAAGCTCCGATCATGAGTAACTATTCGAGCCCTAATCGCCCCCACAAAATCTTAGTTGTTGACGATGCTCCTGATAATTTGCGCGTTTTATCTGCAACGCTAAGTACCCATGGTTATGACGTACGCTGTGCCAAGAATGGCTCGATAGCTTTGGCTGGGGCACAAGCATCACCGCCTGACCTGATTTTGTTGGATATCAACATGCCCGACATGGATGGTTACGAAGTTTGTCAACAAATCAAAGCTGATGAAAAAACTAGCAAGATTCCAGTGATTTTTCTCAGTGCCTTTGATGATGTACTTGATAAAGTGAAGGCATTTAAGGCGGGAGGAGTAGACTACATTACAAAACCCTTCCAATCTGAAGAAGTACTAGCACGGATTGAAATTCAGCTTAACCTCCAATCAGCTAGGGCGGAAATTCAGGAACTCAATACCGATCTCGAACAACGAGTCCAACAACGAACGCATCAGCTTGACGTAGCCAATCAACTACTACAGCGCGAAATTACTGAACGTAAGCAAGTAGAAGTAAAACTGCAAGAAAGTGAAGACCGTTTAGAGAGCATCTTGAACTCATTAGATGATGTAGTTTGGTCTACTTCAATTGATAGCAATACGATCCTCTATGTTAACCAGGCTGCCGAAAGAATTTATGGTATTTCTATGTCAGAATTTGGCAATCGCCCGCGTTTGTGCCAAGATTTAATTCATCCAGAAGATTATGCAAGAATCTATCAACTTTCCCAGTCATTGTCAGTTGAAGCTGGCATGGACATGGAATATAGAATTGTGCTACCCAATGGAGAAATTCGGTGGCTTAGGGATCGCTTTCACGTAATTTACGATCCTAATGGAGTTGCAACCCGCTTAGAAGGGATTACGGCGGATATTACAGAGCGGAAAAGGGTAGAAGAGCAGTTATTCCATGATGCCCTTCATGATGCGCTTACAGGGTTACCTAATCGGACTTTGTTTATGGATCGCGTCGAAATAGCTCTATGTCATGCTAAACGACGTTCTGACTACTCTTTTGCGGTGCTTTTTATCGACCTCGATCGCTTCAAAATCATCAATGACAGCCTGGGACACTTAGTGGGAGACAAACTCCTGATTGCGATCGCTAACCTATTGAAGGGTTGCGTGCGTGATGCAGATAGCGTAGCGCGTCTAGGTGGGGATGAATTTACAATTCTATTGGATGATATAAAAGATATAAGTGATGCCACTGCGATCGCCGATCGCATTCAGACAAAAATGAGGTCATCATTCAAGCTTGATGAACATTCAGTATATACAAGTGCAAGCATCGGTATCGCTTTAAATTTTGCGGCTAAATATAGCTCTGGAAGAGATTTACTCCGCGATGCCGATATCGCTATGTATCGGGCTAAGGAAAATGGCAAAGCGCGGTTTGAGGTGTTTGAGCACAAAATGTACGCTCGCACATTAAAGCTCTCAAAGATGGAGAATGACTTGCGACAAGCGATCAAGCGACAGGAATTTCTACTGTACTACCAACCAATCGTCAGCTTGGCAACTGGAGATTTAACTGGTGTTGAAGCACTTCTCCGCTGGCACCATCCCGAGCAAGGTTTAGTGTCACCGATGGAATTTATTCCGTTGGCAGAAGATACTGGCTTAATTCTTCCAATCGGAGAGTGGGTATTGCGTGAATCCTGCCGACAAATGCGTAATTGGCAATTGCAGTTTCCCATCCCAGAAAATTTCAAGATTGGGGTTAATATTGCAAGTAAGCAGCTCAAGTGCGACAATTTCATCGAAATTATCGACCAAATTCTAGCTGAAACAGGATTAGATGGCAACTGTCTCAGAATGGAAATTACGGAAAGTATGTTAATGGATGGTACTGCGGAAGCGATTTCTAGACTTGAGAAAATTAGAGAGAGAAAGATTCACTTAAGCATTGATGATTTTGGTAAAGGTTATTCTTCCTTAAGCTACCTGCATCGCTTTCCAATTAACACCTTAAAGATAGATCGCTCATTTGTCAGCTTCACGAGTTCTGATACCGAAAAAATTGAGATTACTAGCACGATTATCATATTGGCGCATTCTCTGGGAATGGATGCGATCGCTGAGGGCATCGAAACCGTTGAGCAATGCGATCGCCTCAAAACATTGGGATGCGAACTAGGGCAAGGATATCTTTTTGATAAGCCACTTGAGCGTCAGGCAGTTGAGAAATTACTAGATCGCACATGCAACGAGCTAGTAATTCCATATCAAAAGTATATCAGGAGAGAGGTTTCCACTTAGCCCAAAAATCTAAGCGCTAAAGTAGCGGGCTTCAGGATGGTAGGCGATTAAGGCTGTAGTAGACTGTTCGGGGTAGAGTTGCTCGCTTTCATCCATAATCAGACCGATGCGATGCGCTTCCAACAAGTCCAGCAATTTGTACTGATCTTGCATATTTGGGCAAGCGGGATAGCCGAAGCTGTAGCGCGAACCGCGATAGCGTTGTGCCAAAACATCGCGAATGCTATCAGGATCTTCGCTGCCAAAGCCCAACTCCCGGCGAATGCGTGCGTGCGTCCACTCAGCTAATGCTTCTGCCATCTGCACTGCTAAACCGTGGAAGTAGAGATAATCGGTGTATTGATTTGCCTGAAATAATCCTTGGGCGAACTCAGTGGCAATATGACCCACCGTTACGGCTTGCAATGGCATCACGTCCACAACACCAATTTCTTTTGGCGCAGAGAAATCGGCTATGCAGAGACGGCGCATCGATCGCTGGCGGGGGAATTTAAAGCTCAGGATTGGTGCTAATTCAGAGAGCGATCGCGCCCCAATTTGGGCAGAATCGTATATGCAAACATCATTCCCATCAGCTTGAGCTGGGAAGTAACCGTAAACCACAGTTGGTTCCAGCAGTTTCTCCATGATAATGCGAAGTTTCCACTCTTCCAGAATGGGATAGACTTTTTCGGAGAGAAAAACATCGTATTCTTCTCTCGACTGCTCCTTGGGTTTACGGAATTGCCACTGCCCTGCAATTAGGGCTTGCAGATCTAAATACCAGAAAACTTCTTCCAAGGGAATCTCGGTTGCAGTGATAACTTTGTTGCCCCAGAAAGGTGGAGTAGGTCGTGGGATATCGGCAGCAACGACTTCGGAGCGAACTATATCTTCAGGCAAATCTTCCTTACTTTTAGACTCTTCTCCTGTAGAACTTTTCTCTATCTTTGCTTCATCTGCTGAATTAGCTGAATAGGCGATTGCAAAAGCTCCACCATGCCCGTTAAGAAAGCCCTTGGTGTTATCCCACTGACCTCCAGCCTTGGCTGGCATATACGCATCCATAAAGTTGAGATCGGAGAAAGCATCTTTCCCATATACCACTTGACCTTGATAGGTATTCTGGCAATCTTCATGCACAAATTTTGGAGTTAGTGCCGCGCCACCAAGAATCACAGGTACTTCAATACCGCGATTATTAAATTCTGCTAAATTCTCTTTCATGAATGCCGTGGACTTGACCAATAATCCACTCATCGCGATGCAGTCGGCTTTATGCTCTACATAGGCATTAATAATATTGTCTACAGGTTGTTTGATGCCGAGATTGACTACCTTGTAGCCATTATTAGAGAGAATAATATCAACCAGATTCTTGCCAATATCGTGGACATCACCCTTCACAGTGGCGATTACCACCACTCCCTTGTTCGAGCCTTCCGCCTTCTCCATGAATTGCTCTAGGTAGGCTACCGCAGATTTCATCGTTTCTGCCGACTGCAACACGAACGGCAATTGCATCTGTCCCGATCCAAACAACTCACCTACTACCTTCATGCCATCCAACAGGAAGTTATTAATGATATCTAGCGGTGCGTGCTGTTTTAGGGCTTCCGCCAGGCGATCGTCTAATCCCATGCGCTCTCCATCAATAATATGGTTTTTGAGGCGCTCTTCGATTGGTAGATTGACATCTTCCGACTTCTCACGCTTGGTACTTACGCCCTCAAATAGAGTAGTAAATTCCCCTAAAGGATCGTAGGTACAGATATCGCCATCGAACTGACGTTCATCGTAAACAAGTTGCCTTGCAACTTCCAATTCCTTCGGTGCGATGCGGTTGAGCGGCAAAATTTTACTAGGATTGACGATCGCCGCATCCATACCCGCTTTTTGGGCTTCATGTAAGAATACAGAATTCAGCACTACTCTGGATGCTGGGTTTAAACCAAATGAGATATTAGAGACTCCCAGGATAATGTGACAACCAGGCATTGCCGCTTTGATACGGCGATTTGCTTCGATTGTTTCCGCCGCATTGCGCCGATCTTCAGCAATCCCAGTGGAAATTGGTAAAGCTAAAGTATCGAAGAAAATCTCATAGGGTGGAATGCCAAACTGCTGTGTAGCTTGATCGTAAGCGCGTTTAGCGATCTCAAACTTTCTGTCCGCCGTCCGCGCCATGCCGTCTTCATCAATCGTACCAACTACGATACCCGCACCGTAGGTTTTGGCAATTTCCAGCACTTTGCAAAAGCGTGGCTCACCATCTTCATAGTTGGTTGAATTTAATAAGCACTTGCCGCCCGCTAATTTTAGCCCCGCTTCCATTTTCTCCCATTCCGTCGAATCTAGCATCAATGGAATCGTGACATTCGTCACCAAACGGGATACCAGCTCGTGCATATCTCGCACACCATCCCGCCCTACGTAATCCACGTTGACATCCAGGATGTGAGAGCCTTCTTTAACTTGCGATCGCGCCAGAGCGACTAGACCATCCCAATCTTCAGCATTGAGCATGTCGCGGCATTTTTTAGAGCCACTGGCATTCAATCTCTCTCCCACAATCAAGAAGGAATTATCCTGCTCGTAGGGTTGAGAACTGTAAATCGATGCCGCTGAGGGCTCGTAGACATAATCACGCTGTTTAGGTTTGAGCGTTTTGGCGATCTCCGCTAGTTCTTTGATGTGAGCAGGTGTAGTACCGCAGCAACCGCCGATCACTTGCACGCCTAAGTCTTCGACAAAGTGGGATATATATTCCCTAAGTCCTTCAGGTTTAAGATTATAGTGGGCTACGCCGCCTATGTTTTCGGGTAGTCCGGCATTAGGAATACAAGAGACTGGGAATTTGGAGTGCTCTGCTAAATATTTAATATGTTCGGTCATGCGATCGGGACCAGTACCACAGTTTAGCCCCAGGACATCGATCGCGTAGGGTTCCATAATCGTTAAGGCAGCGCTAATATCCGTGCCAACAAGCATTGAGCCTTGTTGTTCCATTGTGAGCGATACCACTAATGGCAATCTGCCACCCTTGCGCTTGAACATCTCTTCTACTGCGCTTAATACGACTTTGATTTGCAGTATGTCCTGGCAAGTTTCGATAATTAGCAGATCAACCCCCCCGTCATATAAGCCTTCTGCCTGCTCAATATAAGACTCTTTCATTGCGTCAAAGTCAATATTCAGCAAAGTTGGCAGTTTAGAGGTTGGCCCAATTGAGCCAGCGACAAAGCGAGGTTTTTCAGGCGTAGAGAACTCAGCCGCCAAAGATTTTGCCAATTCTGCTGCTTTCTTACTGAGTTCATAGGCTCGATCCGCAAGGTCATATTCTGTCAACACAATCGATGTGCCACCAAAGGTGTCGGTTTCAATTACATCCGCCCCCGCCTCTAAAAAGTCACGATGTACCTTGGCGATCGCATCAGGCTTAGTAATAATTAAATACTCGTTGCAACCCTCATACTCTGCTCCGCCAAAATCCTCGGCCGTCAGGTTTTGCATTTGCAAAGATGTACCCATTGCGCCATCAAATACAATTACGGGGCGATCGCTGCTGTGAAGGCGTTCGAGGAAAAGGTTAGTCATGACAGGATAATGCAACTTAAGTTACTAGCTCTTAATTTTAGCTATTTTACTGGGTTAGTCGAGATGCAAGTCTATGTTATTAAATCTTTGGCAAAACTAATATGTTAAGGACACTTGACATACTAGGTATTTCGGTTTCTTGAAAAGCAAAATGCTATCAGGAAAATTCAACGCGGAATGGTTATGGTTTTATTGATTGCTTTTGGTTTACCCTCATGCACGAGTTAGCACACATCATGGCTAAGCATCAGGGTATTCATCTGGATAACATTGATGATGGTGACATCGATCCTCAGGAACAAGAAGCGAATCAAATGGCGCGAGATTGGTTGATTCAACGTGAATTCCTTAACTGGACAAATCTGTAAGCTCTACCTGTACGCTTTAATTGACAGGACATGCAACTCAAAGAGACCCGAGTTAAAGTTGGGATTGAGAGCCCCATCATACTCAAACTTACTGAGCATTAATTGCAACGCATAAATATTTTCTACAGCCAACGGCTCAGCTTCATTAACCCTTCGGGCTCTAAAGATCGGCACAAACTCGGTAAAGGGGATTCGAACATCAATCCAATTATGCATAGACGTATCAAAGGAGAAGCAGTATGCGACACCATCCCACTTAGTAGAGGTGCGCAGCATAAATTTGTAGCGATTGCCATCACCTCTCACCCGAAGTTCTATGCCATCGTAAACCGCAAGGTCAATCGGCGGGTCAAAGTTGCGCGTGCGAACTGAAGCAAATCCGCCTGAATTGTTTGTTGATACATTACCTGAAAAGATAGCTTGCCCATCTATATGCCTAATGCCACTTTCACTTACCCCACCCATTACGACATCATCAACCGCACCCCAAATATTGCTCAAGTCATTTGAGTCATTACTAAAGTCAAAAATCACCTTTTCTGAAGTGAGATCGCTCTGGGAATAACTTGTAGGCTGCTGATTAGATGCGTTTTGAGTGCCCATAAAGCTCTGAAGGGGACTAGATTTACGCCAAAAAGGGATAACATCAAAGTAACACAATGTTTTGATAAAGCGCCCTAAGTCCCATCGAGAGGATTTTTCATTAGCCATGTTGTATTCTCCGCTCACAGTTAAGGATAAAATATCATTGCTCAGCATAAATTTAAGACAACCCCAATCGTCATGGAAATAAATGCCTACGCTCCAGATTTTGAGTTACCTAGTATTACTGATGAAGTAATCCATTTAGCACCCTACTTAGCAAACCACAGTGCGGTAGTTGTAGTGTTTATGTGCAATCACTGTCCTTATGTGAAAGCTTATCTAGAGCGCCTCATGGCTATTCAAAATGACTATCAGGCCAAAGGTGTCACGCTCATTGGTATTAATGCCAATGACGATCGCAAATACCCCGAAGACAGTTTTGATAAAATGAAAGCCTACGCCCAAGAGTGGGGACTAAATTTTTTATATCTGCGCGATCGCACCCAAGATGTTGCCCATGCCTTTGGCGCTAACTGCACGCCAGAACCTTTTGTGCTAGATAAACAGGGTATCTTGCGTTACCGAGGTCAGATTGACGACAACTATCGCGATCCTGGGGCTGTGACAAGCAAAGACCTGCGAGAAGCCATTGACAGCGTGCTACAGGATCGACCATTTACTAAACCTATGTCAGATGCGATCGGCTGTTCGGTTAAATGGGCTTCCTGAACCAGCAATTAACATCTGTAACTAAGAAATCATTGCCGATGAGGGGACTACCCAAATTAGGTTTAAAATTATGAAAGCTGCCGCACATATCAAACCATATATCCAGATCTAACTCTATGCCTCTAAAGTCAACGACACGACATATCCAAATCTATGCCGCTACAGTGGTGAATAATAATGAGTTGATCGATAGTGAAGCTTCATTGACCTTAGATGTCGATCCTGATAACGAACTAAACTGGAACGATACTGCCCTCAAACAGGTCTATAGCAAGTTTGAGCAATTAGTCGAAAGCTACAAGGGTGCAGATCTAACTGACTACAACCTGCGGCGCATCGGTTCGGATCTAGAGCATTTTGTGCGATCGATCCTCCAAAAAGGCGAAATATCCTACAACTTGAAACATCGCGCTTTAAACTACAGCCTGGGACTGCCTCAAATCATTTCTAAAGAGGCTTCTGAGTAAAGCGAATATCACCAGATCGCAGCATTTAAAATGCCAAGAATATTTTGCTCTTTATTTGTTCTTTAAACCGCTCTAAAACCTATGTCAGAAGAAACTACACCTCAAACTGAAGAGAAGCCCAAGGCAAAAGCAAAAGCAAAAGTAGAGAAGGTTAAAGAACCAACAGTAGAAGAATTACCCTTTGCCGAGTTTGTCGAGAAGCATTACCTGCCAGCATTGGCAAAAGCATTGCAAGATAAAGGG
The DNA here is from genome assembly GCA_031388585.1 of Pseudanabaena sp. SOY_30_concoct_251. GTDB lineage: Bacteria > Cyanobacteriota > Cyanobacteriia > Pseudanabaenales > Pseudanabaenaceae > PCC-6802. The sequence continues at coordinate 46,300 of JANMRU010000362.1, forward strand.
CTTAGCGATCTAGATCTAAAATTTGAGCAATCGCAGGTTCGCGGACATTGGTTGGGGGGGCTGCGTGCATTTACAGTCTATTTCACAAACCAGAATATTAACGCACAGAAGGCATTTTCCTGTGCGGATGGTGGACTCAAACCCAGTACGATTGAGCCTTTTCTAATTGACGAACGCAAAGCAACTCTAGACTTGTTAGTATTTGGGGTAATGCAGCGGCTAAATGCGCAAAAATGGTTAAAGGCTAACTAAATCATTGGGTAACTCTACCTTGAAGCGCATTTTTCTCAGCATTTTAACGTTATTCGTCGTTTTCTTTGTGGTTATGGCCCTGGCAGATAGCTGGGGTAGCCCACAGCAAGTATCTCGGCTCGATCTACTACAAACAGATATATTGTTGGAGGCAGGGGAGTTGAGCCCCGATGCGAGTGGTGGCGATCTCAAGCTTTCTCTCTTAGGAGGGACAACTACTGAGATATACGAGCAGGCGTTTCAACGCTACCAGGAAGCTCGCTCGACCAATATACGAGTAAATGACGAATTGAACAAAGCTTTAAAGCTCCAAAGCAATACTTCAGGTGAAGATTCGATCGGAAATGCCGAGCTGATCCAAAGCAAGCGCAAGACTAATCAAGAAAATATTCAACAATTAGAGCTGCGCATAGGTATATTGCAGGCTCAACTTGGTAGGCGATCTGAGGC
>JANMRU010000364.1:0-4518 GCA_031388585.1 Pseudanabaena sp. SOY_30_concoct_251
AGTCCAACTCTTCTTATGCGCTAAGTTGCTTGGGATCTGCATACCTGGAAATAAATCAAGTTCAGGCAGCGATCGCTTCATTCAGAGAATCGCTTAACCATAATTCCAACTATGTTCTAGCCCATAAGAATCTGGGAATAGCTTTATTGCTTCTGGGCAACTATGCTGAAGGATTCGCCGAGTATGAGTGGCGTTCCCAGCGCCCTGAACTGAGTAAAAGTTCTCCACACTTTTTCCCTCAGCCATTATGGGATGGCAAAGATTTGGAAAGACGTACACTTTTAATATATTCTGAACAGGGATTTGGCGATCTAATCCAATTTGTTCGCTACATCCCAATCATAAAAGCAAGGTACGGCTCTAGGGGCAAGATTATTTTCGATTGCTCAGAGGCGCTTAGAAGACTGTTTGAATATTTTCTTAGGGATATTCGAGATATAGAAATTGTCCCTCGAAATTCGCCCTTACCTCATTTCGATCTACGCATATCTCTCCTGAGCCTACCTTATGTTCTCGGAACTAATTTAGATACGATCCCGTCCAAAAGATACTTAGCAATTGATAAGGATATAAATCTAGAGGCTACACGCAAGATTGGCGAACAGCAAGCAAAGCTAAAAATAGGTTTAGTATGGGCTAGCAGTCGAACGCACGAAACTGCGAATAAGCGCTCTTGCCACCTGATAGCTCTCCTACCACTTCTAGACCTGCCAAATATCCAATACTATAGTTTGCAGAAGGAGTTAAGCGATGCAGATAGACCTCTCATGGCACGATATCAATCAAAGTTAACCGATCTGAGCAATTACCTAGGTGATTTTGCTGATACGACGGCAATAATCGATTGCCTAGATCTGGTGATAACCGTTGACACTTCTGTCGCACATCTCGCAGGCGCAATGGGTAAACCAGTATGGGTAATCCTCCCGTTCGCTCCAGATTGGCGCTGGATGTTAGAACGCGACGATAGTATCTGGTATCCGACAATGCGCCTGTTTCGCCAAACCCAAATTGGTGATTGGACTGGCGCGATCGCTAGCATGGTTTCTGCTGTGAGAGATTTTATGCATGGAGATGTTATGCCCCAGATTGATTCATTAGATTTAGATGCATTACTCCAAACTGCGATCGCTCACCAGCGAGCGGGGCGACTAAGCGAGGCTGCACCGATTTATCAACAGATTTTGCAGCTCCAGCCAGACAACTTCAATGCGCTTTATTTGGCTGGGGTTGTGGCTTGGCGTCAGGGGGATCTCACAGATGCGATTAGTCACTTACAGCAGACAATCTCACTCAGGAGCGATCATGCTGAAGCTCATAAAAAGTTGGGAGATATCTTTAGGTCGCAGGGCAGAGCAGAGGAGGCGATCGCGTCCTACCAAAACGCGATCGCACACAATCCAGACTATTACGATGCGTCTTTCGGCTTGGGCATTCTATTCGGACAACAAAAAGAACTTTCCCAAGCGGCAATTCATTATCAACAGGCCATTGCAATTAGCCCTGACAACCCATTAGCATACGGTAACTTAGGAGTTGTACTCTACGAGGATGGCAAAGTTGAAGAGGCGATCGCCAACTACCGTAAATGTTTGGAAATCGATTCTCAAAATGTGTCAATGCTTTCCAATCTTGCTCTGGCTCTATGTACTAACAAGCAAACTGATGAAGCTTTTGAATGTTGTCAAGTCGCATTGCAAATCGACCCAAACAGCCCTCTAGTTTTATATAATCTTGCCCATATCTACCAAACGCAAAAGCATAACGAAAAAGCGATTGATACTTATCAAACAGCGATCGAACTTAATCCAAATTACACAGATGCCTACATTTCTCAAGGTAATATCTATGCCAATTTACGGCAATACGAAATGGCAATTGTCAAATTTCAAGAGGCGATCGCTGTCGAGCCTAACTCGTCGAATGCTCTGAATTGGCTTGGGTTTGCACATCTTGAATTAAATCAAATTCAGCTGGCGATCGCCGCCTTTAGGCAAGCAATTAGCTTCCATCCCAATTATCCCGAAGCACACATGAATTTGGGATTGTCGCTACTAATATCGGGTAATTATGCAGAGGGATTGGCAGAATATGAGTGGCGCTCTAAACGTAGTGGTCTAGATAATGGATCGCCACACTTCTTTCCACATCCACTTTGGGATGGGAATGATTTGCAAGGCCGAACGTTGCTAGTATTTGGAGAGCAAGGTTTTGGCGATGTCATTCAATTTGCGCGCTACATTCCACTCATCGAGACTAGAGCGGGAAAGAACTGCAAAATTATTTTTGATTGCCAAACGGCTCTATATAGATTATTCAGTAATTTCGAGGGCATTTACCTTGCCCCCAGGGAGATCTCTCTCCCAAATTTTGATGTACGCATATCACTTCTCAGTCTACCCCATCTGTTTGGTACTACATTAGAAACTATTCCTGCTTCAGTTCCATATTTGTCTATTGTGGAGCATATTAATCTCGAGGCTGTCAGAATAATAAGCGATCGCCGAGTAAAGCTCAAAGTGGGAATAGTTTGGGCTAGCAATCAAAATCACTCAACATCACCAAAACGTTCGTGTGATTTGAGCCAAATCGCATCTCTTGTCCAACTTCCAAATATCCATTTCTACGCGCTGCAAAAAGAAGTGAGTTCTTCCGATCGCCAGTTAATCTCACTTCATCATCTTAAAGTAACCGATCTGAGCGGTTATCTCGGTGATTTTGCTGATACCGCAGCGATCGTCAGCCATCTAGATCTCATAATTACGGTAGATACCTCCGTGGCACATTTAGCAGGCGCGTTAGGCAAATCGGTGTGGTTGCTCCTGCCCTTTGCTCCCGATTGGCGATGGCTGTTAGACCGAGAAGATAGTCTCTGGTATCCGACGATCCGCTTATTCCGCCAGGCCGAAATCGATGATTGGGAAAGCACAATCGAGCAAGTTTTTATGGCATTGAGTGGTTTAGTTGCCAAGGATAGCGTTCGACAAGAGGTCAGTACACTCAACCTAAAGCCCAATCTAGATGAGATATTAGAAGAGGCGATCGCGCATCATCAGGCCGATCGATTAACTGATGCGGAGGCGTTATATCATAGAATTATTCGACATCAGCCGCAACACTTCAATGCTCTACAACTATTGGGTGCTTTAGCTACACAATCTGGGAGGTTAGACACAGCTATTACTTACCTTCAGCGGGCGCTCGTGCTAAATCCACTAAGCACTGAAGCTCATTCTAATTTGGGTTGTGCCTACATGCAGCAAGGCAATCTAGAAAGTGCGATCGCCCATTTTTGCGAAGCGATTTCAATCGATCCTATGTTTGTCGATGCACATAAAAATTTAGGTTTAGCGTTACTGGGTTTAGGTGAGATTAAACAGGGATTTTCTGAATATGAATGGCGTTGGCAGAGTAAAGGCTTTCAACTAGACAATCCTATGCCATCATTTCCCCATCCTTTATGGGATGGCAAAGATTTCCCAAATCGCACCTTGTTGATATACTGTGAGCAGGGTTTAGGCGATGCAATTCAATTTAGCCGCTATATACCTATGGTGAGAGCTAAAGGTGGCAAGCTTTTGCTTGATTGCCCTGAATCACTACAAGACTTGTTCGCTTCAATTGCAGGAATTGAGATTGCCCCCAGAAATTCATCTCTACCCAAATTCGATCTGCGTATTCCATTGATGAGCTTGCCGTATATTTTTGGCACTACACTGGAAACAATACCTGCACCTGTCCCTTATCTGAAAATTGTATCGAAGCTACAAAATCCAATCGCCCTAGAAATTTCTCAACAATCGGTGCGCTTAAAAGTCGGCATAGTGTGGGCAAGTAAGCCAGGTCATTCAACGACTGTTAATCGCTCCTTGCCTCTGAGTTTATATTTAAAACTATTAGATATTCCTGGTGTCAAATTCTATAGTCTGCAAAAAGAAGTTGGCAATTCCGATCTGGAAATACTGCAGCAAAATCATCACAAATTGGTGAACTTGAGCGATCGCCTCAGCGATTTTGCCGAGACAGCAGCTATAGTTGAATCATTAGATTTGATTATTTCAATTGACACTTCTGTTGCCCATCTAGCGGGGGCTATGGGCAAGCCAGTATGGACTTTACTGCCTTGCATTCCAGATTGGCGATGGATGTTAGAACGGGAAGATAGTCCCTGGTATCCGACAATGCGACTATTTCGACAGCAAAAATCAGGAGATTGGGAGAGCGTAATCGATCGAGTTGGTAGTGCATTACATAATTATTTGCACAACTTGGGTAGTCTAATACTCGAGGAATCATGTGATACATCGATTGATATATCGAGTGAAAAGGGATACAAACTCTTATTGGGAGCTGACTTAAATATAGATTCCCTCCTGCAAGAAGCGATCGCACTTCAGGCAGAGCAGAAACTACTTGAAGCTACTCAAATCTATCAGCATATTCTGCGACATCAGCCAGACAATTTCAATGCATTATACCTATTAGGGATAGTTATTTCCTGCCAAGAAAAGCCCGCTA
>JANMRU010000410.1:0-6749 GCA_031388585.1 Pseudanabaena sp. SOY_30_concoct_251
AAACCATTACAAGCGGGTGAAGGCGATCGCGAGTTCTACGATCGCACTTTTAAACTCAGTCAGACGCTCAACGAAATTAACCCCCTTTACTTTGAGAACCCCATTGCACCTGCGATCGCGGCAGTGAGAGAGGGTAAACAGATCGATTTGGGCTTAATATGGCAGCAGTTTCAGGCTTTACAGCAACGCTATGAATGTTTATTAGTAGAAGGGATGGGTGGTCTTGGTTCTCCGATCGCCTATGAATACACGGTGGCGGATTTAGCGAGTGATTGGCATATTGCGAGCGTCCTGGTCGTTCCTGTGCGCTTGGGTGCGATCGCTCAGGCGGTTGCGAATGTAGCGCTAGCAAAACTCCAAAAAGTAGCTTTAAAAGGAATTGTGTTGAGTTGTGCTCAGCCCTGCTCCGATCGAGAAATCGAGGCGTGGGCACCTTCTGATTTAATTTATTCCCTGACTAACATACCAGTGCTGGGTATTTTGCCTTGTCTCCCTGATATTACAGATATTGCTAATTTGGCGCGTGCGGCATCGGATCTTGACCTGGAGAGGCTTGGGTTCTAGATTACGGATAGTTGGCCTGAGCACCTGTCTGCCCTACATTGCTTGCCCTTGAGCAAGCAAAATAATCTGGTATGTCCTTGGGGCTATTGCTACTCTGCGATCGCGTTATAGGCTATATTGCTGTTAGATATAATTATTATTTAAGAATCTAGAACCTTGACTGTTACTCAAGCCAAGCCACTAACCAAAAAGCGTCCAGTGTTCCCTTTCAGTGCGATCGTGGGACAAGAGGAAATGAAGTTGGCGCTAATGCTCAATATCATCGATCCCAAGATTGGTGGTGTGATGATTATGGGCGATCGCGGTACAGGGAAGTCCACGACTATTCGTGCGCTCGCCGATCTGCTACCAGAAATTGACGTTGTTGCTGACGATCCATTCAATAGCCACCCTACAGATGCGGATCTGCAAAGCGATGAGGTGCGGCAACGGTTACAGCGCGGCGAACACGTGCCGATTGGAGCCAAGCAGGTACCGATGGTCGATTTACCTTTGGGTGCGACAGAAGATCGCGTTTGCGGCACGATCGATATTGAAAAAGCCTTATCTGAAGGGGTAAAAGCATTTGAGCCTGGCCTGCTAGCCAAAGCAAATCGCGGCATCCTCTATATCGATGAAGTAAATTTGCTCGACGATCACCTCGTAGATGTATTGCTAGACTCCGCTGCCTCAGGATGGAATACAGTAGAGCGCGAAGGAATTTCAATTCGCCACCCCGCTCGGTTTGTGCTGGTTGGTTCTGGTAACCCTGAAGAAGGTGAATTGCGTCCGCAACTGCTAGACCGCTTTGGGATGCACGCTGAGATTCGCACTGTCAAAACGCCCGAATTGCGCGTGCAAATCGTGGAACAGCGTACAGAATTTGACCAAGATCCTCACAGTTTTCTTGGCGACTATCTTGACAAACAAACAGAAATTCAAACAGAAATTGTCCAGGCTCAGGGCTTACTTAGCTCCGTTAGCATTCCTTCGGATCTGCGGCTGAATATTTCGCAGATTTGTGCCAATCTGGATGTGGATGGGCTGCGTGGTGATATTGTTACCAACCGTGCTTCTAAAGCGATCGCCGCACTAGAAGGACGCACCGAAGTAACGGTTAACGATATCAAGCGTGTGATTACTCTTTGTTTGCGTCATCGCTTGCGTAAAGACCCATTAGAATCGATTGATTCTGGCTACAAGGTACAGAAAGTATTTAACGAGGTATTTGGCATTATCGAGGAATAGGTTATGGCCTGGTCATAACCCCAAAGCAGCATCGTAATGAGGAAAGATTGTGCTTTTATCTAAGGGATTTGAGGTCGAAGTTTATACTTGCACGCCCACAGGCGATATTGTGGGGTTTTCTGATCGCATCGTCGCCAATATCGATGGTTTTGTGCGCGAGCCCGACAACCGCAATGTCGAATATACAACTGCGCCTTTCACTCAATACGAGCGCCTGTTTTTAGCCCTGCTAGAACCACGGCAAAGATTGCGGAAATACTTGCGATCGCTAGGTGACTATACAATTACACCTGGCAGTACGTTAGCTTTGGGTGGTAGCGATCGATTTGAGCGCTCCGATCCCAATAATCCTTACCACGATTATATCGAGCAGACCTACGGCACCAAAGTTGTTACCGCTAGCATTCACATTAATATTGGGATTCCTGACAACGAGGCGCTGATCAAAGCATGCCGTCTCATTCGCCTCGAAGCACCCCTCTATCTAGCACTAAGTGCAGCTTCGCCTTTTTTAGATGGCAAAGTCACAGGCTCTCACTCTACCCGCTGGCAGATGTTTCCCCAAACGCCTACCCATGTCCCGCTATTTACCAGCCACAATCATTTTATTGAGTGGACGGAAGCACAGCTACATTTGGGTACGATGCAAAATGTGCGTCATCTCTGGTCTTCTGTTCGTCCGAATGGCGATCGCCGTCCCTACTCGATCAATCGCCTAGAGCTACGTATCTGTGACTTGGTACTCGATCCCGCAGCCTTATTAGCAATTACAACCCTGCTGGAAATGCGATTGTTGCACCTGTTAATGGATGCAAATTTTGCAGCACTCGATCCGATCGCACCAGGTAATAGCCCCTTTACGCCTGAAGAATTAATTGAAATTACTAATCGCAATGAAGCGGCGGCAGCAAAAGATAGCCTTGATGCCCTACTTACTGATTGGCAGACAGGTAATCAGGTAATGGCAAGGGAGCTGATTATGCAACAGTATGAACTAGCACAGCCACTCGCAAAGCAAACCGGAACAGCATGTTTTCTGGCACCATTACTAAAAATTCTCAACCAGGGTAATGATGCCCAACACTGGCTAGCTGCCTATGCAAATGGCATCAGTCCGCGTCAGATTATTACAGATGCGATCGCTTCCACCGCAAAAATGGAAGCCGAACTTGCTCAAGCTTTAGCGATCGCCTAATCGACAATTTGGCCGCCCTAAATTTGATTGTTCTAAAGAATTGAGAATGTGCTGCACCTCGCAAGTCATATCCTCACTAAAATCTTTTCAAATTTTTTGGGTATAACAGGGAACAAATCAGTTCACCCGAGCATCATGATACCCAACTTAGTGCACTGATGCACTAAGTTGGGTGCTTTTAGGGATATTGGGTTTAGACACCTTCAGCGATCTCAAGATCCAAAATTACGTCTGTGAGTTCTGCGTAATTTTTACAATTTGCCCCTATTTTCGGATTGAATGGGAGTTCTATCCGCAACTAAACTTATGACTAGTGGAAAACGAGGTTTTATAATTTATGTTTAAAAAGGCGTATGCGATCGGACTACTGTCCTTTGCTAGCCTTGGGTTTACGTCTCTACCAACCCAGGCACAGAACGTTGTAACTACAAGCGGGCAAACTGCGAATCAAGCTGTAGTAATCAATGGCGATCGGAACAAGGTCAAGCTACGCATCATTCAAGTGAACACCACAAATGGGCAAGACCCTAACGCATATAACTCAAGTACTCAACGCGCTAATCAAGGCGTGGTAATAGACGGCAATGGTAATCGCGTTGATATGCGCGTGCGTCAGGTGAATGCCTATGACCAAGGCAATAGGCAGTTCAATCGCAAAAACCACGGTGATGATGACAAACGCAACGGTCGTGATTACAACAATGGCAGACACAACCGTCCTAATTCCAAAGGGCATCACAGAAGTAATGATTGATACCAGAGATTGCACCTTTCGAGTTGAATCGCACTGAGACACATCAAATAAAGTATCTTTTTGGATGCCACCAATGAGCTGAAAACAAGCTCAGTGAGTTCTGGCAAAATTGCAAAATTGGTTTGGGCTGAACTTTTCCAAAAAGCGTTCGATATGAACCTACAATTTATTGCAAGGATATTTTTCGTGTAACTTCCATCGTTAAATCGATTAATTATAGCTATCGCCAATTAGGTTAGGACGGGGTGGAGGGGTAGAACCCCTCCGTGGGGGCAATGCCCCCACACCCCCAATTAAATTCTATCCTAACGATCCAGGCGTTAGCTATATCTCTCTTTGGGAAATCGTTAGCAAAATCCCTCACTTTCGATAGAAATTCAAACTTCCATCGAAAGCGATCGCATAGCCTAAAAAGACTAGCAGAAGCTGATTCTAGCTAGGGATTTATCGATCTTGCAATTCCAACGATCGCCAATTCCAAGAAATTAGATATTGTTGGGAACAAGCCATTTTATTTACCCGTCAAGTTATGCAGATTGGCAAGTTCCATTGCCGGCAAAAGCTTACTAACCTGCCATACTCCATTCTGTTTTTATCTACTACGGAAATACTAATTATCTGTCCTGGCTAGTTCCAGGCTGGGATAGTCTAAACGTAGCAGAACCAAAATAGATAGCAATGAGCTTAAACTTGCAGCTTTAGATAGTTGCAGGCAATCAGTCTCTATTCGGTCGAGTTCTACTTTGACCGAAATCGAAATTTATGACTAGAAAGTAGTAAACGAGGAATCTTAATAATGTTTAAAAGAGCTTACGCGATTGGTCTAATAGCCATTACAACCTTTGGTTTTGCTTCCCTACCTGTCCAAGCAGAGAGTGATGACAGTTCGCCTACAGTTGTAAATACAAGCAAGCAAACCGTTAATCAAGCTACGGTGATCAATGGCGATCGCAACAATGTCAAGCTCCGCAGCAACCAAGTGAATGTCACGAATATTCACAACAGAACTGGTAACACCTCTACTGATACTGTAGATAACCTGAGCAAGCAACGTGTCAATCAAGCTGCTGTGATCGATGGAAATCGCAATCGCGTTGAGATGAGTACCGATCAAATGAATGTCTATAATCAACGCAGCAACAGATCGAATAATGGCAACCAACATGGTCGCTATAGAGGTCGTTAATTCTACGAGCAAGGCTGCGATTCACAATCTCATGATTTGGAATTCGCAGCCTTGCTCTAAAGCGATAGATTATTGCCTACGCCAGAAACTTGATTTGTCAAATTCACCAAGTTTGGGTAGTTCTTGATTCAGTTGAGATTAGATTCAAATATTCCCAAATGTTGGGTTTGTTTAGAATTGCGATCGCTTCAGAGTTAGGACTACCCACAACTCGTGAGATGGCTAAGCTTGCTTTTAGAAGGCATTACCAAAAGTTCTTTCAATTAGCGGAGCCCCATGCTTATGTTAGCTAAGAATTCGATCTTGCTCCTTACTACCTCTGCGCTCCTATTGATGCCTGGAATGGCTGGAGCAGAGATTGATGTTCAAACTAGGAGTTCCAGAACTATCATCGATGATGAAGGACGGATCTTCGTTCAGTCTGGACGTTCGACCAGGGAAGATTGGGATGCAGACGATTACTACGATAGCGATAAATATCGTTACCAGAATTCCCCCTCCAAATGTTATACAAACCGTCGAACCTACAAAAGCGATCGCGCTGGTACTTACGGTAATAACGTAGTTCATTCGCAAACTTCTACGACGGTATGTCGGTAGATTTTTCCCACACCTCACTTGCTTAGGAGATTTTAATGAAGCTCAAGCTAGTTCCACTCAGTTTGTTCTCGCTGTTTGCAGTCATGCTTGCTGAAGTGCCTGGTCTCATTTCTGCTGCCTCAGCACAATGCGTCATGACCGATGTCTCTGTGCAGACTGCTATTCGCGGCTCACGTCGTCCTGCGACCCAGACCAATGATGTGCAAATGAATGCTAACAGGTCTTGTTCTGGCAATACTAGTACGCATACCAACTCCCAGGTCTATGTCGGTAACGACGATCGCGTTACCCAACAGCGATCGAGCGTCCACGATCTTAGAAGTAATGGCAATAACCGAGGCCTAAAAGGTTCCAATATTGCTGTTCCCGTCCAGGTGAAAGTGGATGTTTATAGCCCTGCCCACGATCCGAGGTTTATGAATAGAGTTCTATCGCGTTAGGGTATTAGGAGGCAGGTTGGCTAGCACACTCCAACAAGCTCACCAGTTGTTTGTTGCCATATTGGCGCTCAAGTACTTTGGCAATTGACATAGCTTGCTCGCGATCGCCCATCGCATTATAAATCAGTGCGACATTTGCTAGCTGCCCTGCCCTATTCCCAGATGGAATCTTCTGGTCTAGTAAGATATCTTGGATTTTTTGTAGCAAACTACTGGCTATCCTTCGATCGCCAAATTCGACATACTGATTCGCAATATCGAGCAGCAACAGCACTTTATCATCGTTATTGTCGGCAGCATCTGTTGCTTGTAGGCTCTGGGACAGAGTTTTGAGCGCAATACGTTTTTTGCCGAGATTGGCATAAACCCTCGCTACTTCAGCAAAGCTATTGGCTTTACCCAACGGGGCGTTCACGGCCTTGCCTGCTTTTAGCGCCGCTTCAAGAACTTTAGCAGCTAGAGGATTTTGGTTCGACTCCGCATATTTGGTAGCAATTTGGATAAATGCGATCGCGCGTTCGTAGGGATCGGCAATACGTTTGGTTAAGTCGATGGCTCGGTCGTAATCCTCTGCGCTTAAATACTCGCTGGCTACATATGCTAAAGCCCTTGAATTGAAGCTTCCAAGCAATGTCCCTAAAGAACCATCACCAGGGATTTTTGATGCCATCGCCGCAGATGACAATGCAGGGTCTACTTTCTCTGGTTGCTTGGTAATGGCATAGGTCTTAGCCACCTCAAGCAGGGCGCGGGATTTGGCGCCAGGTGCCTCGATTTTTTGAG
>JANMRU010000507.1:0-7320 GCA_031388585.1 Pseudanabaena sp. SOY_30_concoct_251
TCTGGGCTAAATCTCGCCCCGTCGCTACTCCCAGGCGCACACATAGCGATTGCAGCAACACTGCCATCAGGTTCGACAGCAAAATCACACTCAGCAGCGCATAGCCAAACTTTGCCCCACCAGCTAAATCGGTTGCCCAATTACCTGGATCCATATATCCCACAGAAACTAGATAACCAGGGCCTGCGTAGGCAACCAACTTGCGCCAAAAGCCCCGATCTGGGATCGCGATCGTGCGGTGGACTTCGGATAAACTGGGCCTGCGATCTAAAATAGTCATGACAAGCTATTTTTCATAATCGTTTCATAATTCACTTGAGCATATCATTGCTTCCGACCGCATGGCGATCAGTATAAATGCTCAATTGGCTTGACGTTCCGTGCAAACACAAACCCAAATAATGGCAATCCTAAAATCTCTCTTCTACTTTTGCTTAGCTGGTTTCTGTGAAATTGGCGGCGGTTATCTAGTTTGGTTGTGGTTGCAGGAGGGCAAGAGCATCTGGTTGGCGGTTGGTGGTGCGATCTTGCTGATTGCGTATGGTTTAGTTGCAACACTCCAACCAACGAATTTCGGTCGTGCCTACGCTGCTTATGGCGGTGTTTTTATCGTGCTGTCGATACTTTGGGGATGGCGAGTGGATGGAGTAACACCTGATCACTTCGATTTTCTGGGAGCATGGATTGCGCTTTTAGGCGTACTTGTGATGATGTATGCACCTAGAACTTAACGAATTCTCATACTATAATTCAAGACTACTAACCAAATTGCCATAAAGCCTAAATATTTTCCTGTAGGAAAATGGAAAGGGCAATTCATAAACTTACATCTACGAGGTGCAAATGTTGAATAAGTTGGCGCGATCACTAATGCCCTTTATTGGTGCTTTTATACTTGCAGTATTGTTACCTGAAGTAGCTCATGCTCATGTTAATGCAGGGGAAACAGTAGGATTTTGGCATGGTCTACAGCACCCTATTGGTGGGTTAGATCACATCCTGGCAATGATAGCTGTTGGACTTTGGGCAGCCCAAATTGGAGGTTCTGCCACATGGTTAGTACCGCTAACCTTTGTCAGTATCATGGCTCTAGGAGGTATTTTAGGAATTGGAGGTGTAACTGTTCCTTTTGTTGAACAAGGTATTATCGCTTCGGACTTAATCCTAGGCGGACTAGTACTTCTGGCAACTCGGTTACCACTTAAGGCAAGTATGGGAATTGTTGGAGTGCTGGCAATTTTCCATGGCTATGCTCACGGAGCAGAAATGCCGCAAGAAGCTTCCGCAATACTTTATGCCACAGGCTTCATTCTATCAACAGCTATATTGCATTTGTCTGGTATGGGCACTGCCATGCTGATCAAGAGACTGCTACAAGAAAAGATGGTACGTATTGCTGGTGGTGGCATTCTAATAGGCGGTATGTATGTACTGATTAGTTCTCTAACAGGCGGCTAATATCATCATTTGCTGACTGAAGTTTGAGTCTATTGAGATGAGTTGACTACACGCTTTGATACGATCTCTTCAGGTAGAGGTGTGTAGTCACAAAATCTCATCACAGCAATGATAAAGAAAGTTGAGATCGCCAGTCCCCTGCGACAATATACCTGAATATCCGAGGAATGGGTCTTTAAAAGCTGATAGGTTAAGAGAGTATTAAGATATTAATGACTATGTAGGTGATGAATGTCAGTGTAGTGAGCATGACGATGGTGCATTGGCAGATGTGTATGGGTATGAGTATGTGGTTCGCTTAGTACTACAGCTTCAGGATGATCATGTTGATGATGTTGGTCGTGAGTATGCTCGTGTTCGTGCCAGAGATATTCATGTTGATGTTCATGGGTTTTAGGAGCTAGCAAGATCTGAACTCCCGCTAGCAGGGCAAACCCGATCAAGCTTCCGTAAAGGAAAGAGCTATTACCTTGACTTCCCAACCAACCTGCAAGGGGATAGGCGATCGCCCACCATAGATGGCTCCAAGCAAAATGTGCGCCATAAACTCGCCCCTGAAGGTGAGCAGGAATCTGATCAGCGATCAGAGTTTGGGTAGGTAGATTCACTAAAACTTGTCCCATGCCTGCGATCGCCCAAAGTAATATCAATGGTACTATCCCAACATAATTAGCAGGTAGAATCGCTAAAGTAATCAAAACTGCACCACACAGAACCAAAACTGTACGTTCCCATTGCTGGTTAATCGCTCCCACAATTACCGCCGCTATGGTTGCCCCAACGCCAAAAGCTGCCATTACCCAGCCGTATTCGATGCTGCTTAGTTTGAGAGTTCCTTGCACATAGCCAACCGTATTGACTAGAATTTGCGCTCCTGCGATCGATGCTACAAGTTGGAGAAGCAGAGCATAACGAATGAAAGAATTAGCAAACAAGCGCGTGGTTCCCTCTTTAACATCACCGATGATTTTGTTGATAACTCCCTTTGTGGATTCTTCTAAGTTCTCATTGCGCTCTACTTTAAGTTGACTTGGCAGCGTAAAAATCAAAATTGCGGCGATAAAAAAAGAAATTGCATCCAGAAAAAATACCTGTCTTGACCCAATCCATGCCGATACACTACCCGCAATCCCAGGTCCTAAAACGCCTAATAGTTGATAAGTAGCAGCAGATAGAGCGATCGCACTCGCATATTCACCTTTACCTGTGACTAAGGGAATCGTGGCTTGATAAGTTGGCGTAAAGAAGGCATTGAATACATTCAGCGCAAAGACTAGAACATAAATCTGCCAAACCGCGTTTACAAATGGCATGGTTCCCACGATCACCATACGCGCCATATGGGTTATGACCAGAATTAGTTTGCGATCTAGGCGATCGGCGATCGCTCCTGCCACTGGCGCTAGAATTACAAAAGCTGTTACCCTCAATGTCAAAGCCACAGAAAGAACTACGGCACTATCTTTCCCTGCTAGTTCAAAAGCTAGTAAAGCCAATCCCAACCAGGTTAGAGCATCCCCAAATAAGCTGATTGTCTGAGCAGTGTAGAGTCTGGCAAAGACTGAATTTCTTAAGCTTTGAAATAGAGAAAATTTGACCATATCTTTTCTGGAATTAGCCTAATTTTATTTTAAACCAGCCAATTTTCTACAACCAAATTTGGCACATGCGAGAGTTTTCGCACATTCACCGTAACAACCGTTAAATTTAGGCGATCAAAAAACTGCAAAAAACTGCTCAACAGTCACAATTGGACAAGCAAAACTATCAACAAGACAGAGCAAATCGCGATCGCCTGTTACCAGATAATCAGCATTCCCAACTAGCACCAAAACTAAAAAAGGTTTATCAAATGGGTCACGACATTCTGGAATAGTCGGCAATTTTTCTGGCATCAACACCGTCTCACAAAACGGCAAATAATCCGCTAATAAATCCTCTTGTTCTGCTTTTGTCAACTTGAACTTGGGATAAGCAAGCACCCTGATTAGTTCCGTAATCGTTGCCTTAGAAGCCAATGGAATAAAGCGATCGCTCTGCCATGCCAGACGTAATCTTGCTGTACTTCCACCAAATACCAACGCTGATAATACTAGATTAGTATCAATTACCACTCTCAGCCTATGACTCATCCCTTACGCGCCCAAGCTACAGCATCAGTAATATCTTGCTCGCTCAGTTCCAACTCAGCAAGTTTAGACCGCACAGCATCAGCACGTTGAATCTTTACAGGCGTAAGAATAATTTGCCCATCTTCCACTTTCACATCAAAGTATTCAGAAGCACCGATCGCCCTTGTAATACTTTTAGGAAGAGTAAGCTGATTTTTGGAAGTTAACTTAGCAAGCATAGTCTATTCCCCAATTTTGCAAAAACAGGATGTAAGATTTCCTTACTTTAACATATTCTTACTTGTATTTGGAAGTTAGGCTACTACACTAAGACTCCTAATGACTGTGTAGGTGATGAATATCAGTGTAGTGAGCATGATGATCGATCACCCAAAGCAATATCAATCTCTATTTCACCCGTTTAATATCAGTATATTCACCTTTAGTTTTAAGGGTAATGACGATTGGGCTAGATGTACGGTTTCGCCAAAACCAGCCATGAGAACCATCAAAGGCTGCTTCAAGTTCTCCATCTTGACGTTGCTCAGCGCCCTTACTGTATGGATAGTAATCGATGTTTAGCTTTTTGGAGTCAGCATGGACATCAAAATTAGCTTTACCGCCATCTGTCGACCAAGTGTATTTCACTTTATTGCCTTTACTCATCTCAAGCTTGATTTCTGCACTTTCATCAGGGGCAAGTTTTACCTGCATTTCATGATTCATCACGTTTGGACTAGCAACTGTTGGCTTAGTTGTTGGCGCAACATTGACTTCAACTTGTTTAGCCGCAGGATTTGGGCTTGAATCTTTGGCTTTATCCGCCGTCGCTTCCTTTTCTAGTGAGACTCTAATCTCACCCATTTTTTTTAATCCGATCAGATTGCCAAGTCCAGTGGGGTCGATGCCATATTCAGCAGGCATGACAACGGTTACAAGCAGCACCCCTGCTGTCGCAGCCGCGAGAATGGTTGATTGGATGAGCTTTTTTGTTGACGGAAGCTCTCTGTCTAAGGGGGTATTTGATTTGGTCATAATCATGTTCTCTGTTTAATTTTTAAGATACGAAATAGCCGACGATCTGGAATCCCATTAGTAGAAATCCCAGCATCATCATAAAAACATTCGCGTTGTAGGCATGGCGCAGGAAGCTACTTGATTTTCGCCAATAACTGATGGCAATCAGCATGACTCCCAATGCCAAAATCTGCCCAATCTCCACGCCGATATTGAAGAAGATGAGATTAAAAAATAACCCATCGGATGGAAGTTCGTAATCGAGGATCTTGGTAGCAAGACCGAAACCATGAAACAATCCAAATATAAGCGTTGCTAATTTTGTGTTCGGCTGAAATCCAAGCCATCGTTTGAACGCACCCATATTATCGAGTGCTTTGTAGACAACTGAAAAGCCGATAATGGCATCAATAATGTAAGCATTAATACTGATTTTCATCAACACGCCAGATAGCAATGTAATCACATGACCGATCGCGAACAAGGTCACATAAGTTGTTACATCCTTACGGCGATATAAATAGAAGATTACACCAAGCAAAAACAGCAGATGATCGTAGCCCGTCATCATGTGTTTTGCACCCAGATAGATAAAGGGGATTGGTAGAACTCCTACGCTTTCTTGAATGTAGCCTTTATCTCCAGAAGCTACACCATGGGCGATCGCATCGGGAATTATCCCAAAAATTGCAGCCAGAACTGTTACAACACCCACAAGGGTAAGGTAACTCTCCTTGTGTTTAAGTGTTTGGATAAACTTAATCATAAAGCTGTCTTAATCTAATGTGTGGCAGTTTCATGGTGATTCCTCACAACAATATTTAACTGAGCAAAAGTCTTCATAGTCTGCCAGAGGTATGATGAAACTCAGATGAAATCTAAACACCAAAATTAGGAAGTTGCTAGATGCAATACGATCAGGGGATTCGGCTATATTTAGACTGGGACAGTTTTATTTCTAGTCATAATAGAGGTCATCTAAATGAGAGCAGTAGAAGTTTCTGGTACGGTTGATCGCCATGGGCATTTATTACTGGATCATCCTATTGATGTGGATATATCCAGCCGTGTGCGGGTGATTGTGTTGTTTTCGGAGCCGATTCAAGAGCTAGAAGATGATCCCGATGATACTCCGATCGAGGAGGTTAAGGCGAGTTTGAAAAGAGCTTTTCAGCAAGCCAAAGCGGGGCAAACCAGACCGATTTCTGAATTGTGGGATGGCATTGATGCTGAATAATAATTTAGCATTCCATATCGGAGATCTGGTGCAGGAGATCTCTTTTTGATAGGTATATTCCAGCTAGACTACAATATTGCAAGATTTTTATTTGAAGTAAGCAAGGAGAATAACCATGCTACAAACAACTTTTCAAAGTATTGAAGAAAGCTTAAAGCAACTGCCTTATCCTTTACAGGTTGAAGTATTTCATTATATTGAATTTCTCAAGAGCAACTATGCGAAACAAAGTATAGAAAATTTAGAGGGAAAACAACCTAAAAAGCGCAATGGTTTTGGTATTTGGCAAGGAAAGATTTCGATGTCAGAAGATTTTGACTCGCCAATGGAAGAATTTGAGGAGTATATGTAGATATGAATATACTTTTAGACACCCATACATTCATTTGGTATATAGAAGGAAGTACGAGATTAACTGAAAAAGCTAGGAATGCTATTGAGATTACAGAAGACAAAATATATCTAAGTATTATTAGTCTTTGGGAGATTGCAATTAAAAATGGGAAGAAACAGCTTACTCTTCAAAATGAATTTGATGATTTATTGGGTGTATTAAATTCATTAGATATTGAGATTTTATCAATTACATTTGCAGATACGAAAATCTATAAAAATCTCCCACTACATCATGGCGATCCCTTCGATCGCATGATAATTTCTCAGGCAATAAATAACAATTTAACTATTATCGGTTGTGACCAGTCTTTTAATGATTATCCAATCCAAATGTTGTGGAAATGATAGAAGACTATATTCACGTACCCTGTCATCAAGTTGTCGCTAGTTCAGAATCATAAGCCTATTTCCAAACTTCAGGTTCTGGAATTTTGGAAAGAGAAGGTGAAAAATTAATGCTCATCAGAAGGCAACATATATAGAAAGTTGCGATCGCCCTGATAGCCTGACAAATCTGCAAGTTTTTGGAGCGATTGCTCACCTGTGTAGAATTTGCCATTAATATCCCATGTGGGAACAGATTCAATTTTTGCGGCATTACATAACTGAGATTGAGCATTTTTACTGTCAGGACGGCATTCAATCCAGTTCAATTCAGCTAAAGCTTCTTTACCAAATAATTGCTTTTGTTTGAAGCAATGGGGACAGGTATACATAACATACATCTTTGCTCCAGTTTGTTTGAGATGCTTTGCCAGTGCAAGTTCAGCACTACCTGAAGTCGTAGTAATTTCCCAACCTATACCAGGTTTGGGTCTTGTGGTGGGGGTTTGGATCACTTCTTTCCCTGTAGTAGCATCAATGGGTAGGGTCACACTAGTACTAGGTTTATTCACACTTCCATATATAGCTAATGTCCCGATCAGTGTGATGGTAGCGATGATTGCACCTGTGAAGAATAATAGACCTGTTGGGAAATAGGGGATAATAGCAATTAGTTTTATGTCATCTTTGCTAATGCTGAATCTGGAACGTATTCTCAAGCAAGATCGCCTGACGCGAGCGGTGACGGGACTGAACCGCAAAGCGTTCGAGGAACTG
>JANMRU010000105.1:0-3898 GCA_031388585.1 Pseudanabaena sp. SOY_30_concoct_251
ACTCTCAAAAAACAGGGGCTTGATGTTCTTGAGGCTCTTACCAATATCTTTCTGGGTAATCCTATTTTTGTCTAGCTCTTTTTGACCTGAGTTGTAACCACAAATGAAAGAAGTTTTTAAAAAATTAGGATGTGAACTTGTATGAAATACCTCGATCCGATCGCTGCAATTAATAATCCTCGTGCAGACTTTATCCGCTATTTACTCACAGCTTACCCACTTCGCGATCGCAAACTACGCGAAAAACTCAGAGAAAAACTAGAACAGCCAGGAACTGTCTGGCAGCATCCTTATCTAGAAGGTTCGCAGCCTTATGAATCTGCTGGTAGCATCAAAGATTTGGTAGAGCAATCTATTTTACATCCTCGTGTTGCAGACTTATTCACACCAAGCGATCGCCATCTTTACGAGCATCAGCAAAAGGCAGTTCAAGCAGTAATTGGGGGCGAGAATATTATCGTTGCTACGGGAACTGGTTCTGGCAAAACAGAATGCTTTCTAATTCCCATGTTGGATATGTTGCTGAAGGAGGGAAATAATTTGCGTGATCGCGGAGTTCGAGCATTAATCCTCTACCCAATGAATGCTCTGGTAAACGATCAGGTGAAACGCTTACGCCAGTTACTTTGTCGTCAAAATCCCCAACAACCCTTGATTCGTTTTGGGTTTTATACCAGTCGCACAGAAACTAAGCACAATGATGCTGAAGAGTCATTGCGGAGAGAACTAGAGACCTATGAAAATTCGGAACTACAGGCATTATTTACAACTTCTGACACAGTAAATCGAAGTACGCGCGATCTTTTGATCAATGAAGCAATCAAAAAAATCCAAACGATTCAAGCAATTTCTCGTGAAGATATTTGGGAAAGTCCACCACATATTCTCGTTACCAACTACTCAATGCTTGAGCATATGCTGATTCGCCCCACTGAGCGAAATCGGGTGTTTGTTGCTTCGAGTACAAAATTTAAAATGTTAGTTTTGGATGAAGCGCATACCTACAATGGCTCTACGGGGTCAGAAGTATCTATGCTGCTCAAACGCTTAAAAGCATCTATGTCAATACCAGATGGCAATATTCGTTGCATTGCGACGAGTGCTAGTTTAGGCCAGGCAGCGATCGATGAACAAGTGAAGACTTTTGCTGGTGAACTGTTTGGCGAAACATTTAGTCAAGTCATTCGCGGTAATCGTGTTATGGCTTCTGAGCGTTTGGGTACTCCCTACGATTTGGCTCCCGATCTCAGTGATGCTGACGTTTTAGAATATCTAAGTACAATGAAGTTACCCGAGACTGAGGAGATCGCCGACTGGCGTGATCGACTGCTACTAATCGTACCAACAAACCATCTTGAGATTGCTGAATCTCAAGCACAGAATGATTTTCATCGCTTACTTTGGTTTGCACTTAAGGGGCATTCACTTATCCACCGATTGATCGATATTCTCAGAAATGCGCCTCAACCTTGGGATGACATCGCAAAATCGGCAAAATTATGGAATATCGACCTACCAACGTCACTAGATGGAAGCCTCGACACAAATATTGTGGGCAAAGCTAAAGAAGCTCTCGCTCATCTTTTGCAACTAGGCACATTAGCGCGTGAAAATCCTGATGATTTGCCCTTACTTCCAGTAAGATTACATTTGCTGTTCCGCAGTCTAGAAGGAATTTATAGCTGTATTAATCCAACTTGTGGCAAACTCTATTTAAATGAAAAGCAAATTTGCGATGATTGCCAATCACCTGTTTTAGAGTTGGGTAGCTGCTCTCAGTGTGGGCAAGCTTATGCTTTTACTCAGTTGGGGACATCGGGGGAGCTAAAACCACTACCACGCAGCAATCAAGGGTTAAAAGATAACACCGAAATTTACACGCTGACACTAGATCCTTTGCTGAGTGCGACTGAAGATGAGGAGGATGATGAAACTACCGAAGATACCGCCCAGTCATCAGGCACGTTTATATTCCGAAAGAATCAACATGGATGGTTAGGAATTCATTCTAATAATGCGATCGCCGCTAACTCCTCAACTACTCCAACATCTGAGAATGAATTTCTACTTCAGTGGCATTGGAATAAAGGAAGAGCCGAAGGGTGCTATTTACCAAAATGTGCTGCCTGTGGTGCTAGACCAAACCGATCGCTTGCCATTAACCGCTTTGTTGCCTATACAGATGCGCCCCTAGAAGCAATGGTAGATAGCTTGTTTGATTTATTGCCCGAACCTACGCGATTGGATGAGAGTATATCAAAACGAAAACTCTTGACATTCTCAGATGGTCGTCAAGATGCAGCTTTCTTTGCTTCTGACTATCAACGCACTCATACTGAGATGCTCTATCGTCACTCGGTTTACCAAGCTTTCAAAACAGTTAAAAATGGTGATGGTATTGCCGACATAACAGGGCTTACCGAACAGCTAAAACAGATTTTCTTAGAGCGTTCTATTCCTCATCCAGATCGAGACTCAAAGGAAAACTATAAAAGTTATCGTCCAGACGATCCTGTAGATGGAATTCAAAATGCAATAACTTGTAGCGATCGCGCCCAAAAAAGGGCAAAAGAGCTATTACTAAGAGAATTTGCTATTCCCTTTGCTCGCCGAAATTCGTTAGAAGCATTTGCTATTCTTGCTTGTCATATCCAACTTTCTACAAACAGTCATTTAGTTGATTCAGTAGCGAACTTGTTCAATATCACCAGTGGAGAAGCCTATATTTTTCTAATTGGACTTACAGATATTATTCGCCGTACTGGGATTGTCAACATTGATGGAGCATCAAGATACTTCCCTGAAACAGGGGGAGTTGATGGCGCTCGTCCTGAAATGGTAGATGTGCAAGGGAGATCAAAAAATTATCTTTTTCTTAAAAAAGATCCAAAAGAAACGAAAAGCTTTCCTGATTCACCCTCCTTTCTTCCAAAATTAAAAAAATCTGGTGAGGTGAGCAAGGCTCAAAACCGTTTAGGTTGGTATTACTCTCAAATGTTTAAGGAACTGCCTAGTCAAGAAAATTTAATTGTGCTATTTCGTCAACTTGAGGTTGCTAGTCTGCTTGTCAAAGCTACAAAAGGCTATCAACTTAAATGGGATTTGCTCAATGTGATTGAAACAGCCGAGAACTGGCATCAATGCGATCGCTGTCAGCAAGTCGTTCATGTCCCAAATTTAAATGAGCTTAAAAATACAACTCCTAACCCTAGTTTAAATATCTATACCTGTCGCGCTTTTAAATGTGAAGGTAAATTAGAACCTTATGAAAAAGAGAAGCTTGATCTTGCTAAAAAAGAACACTATCAACAACATTTGATTACAAAAAATCCAGATCAAGCTCCGTTAGCATTTCGATCGCAAGAACATACCGCCCAACTTGGCACAGAAGAACTCGCAAAGCGGGAAAACGCCTTTCGGCGAGGACAGATTAACCTGCTCAGTTGTTCAACAACCCTAGAGATGGGAGTGGATATCGGTGAATTGCAAGCAGTAGTTCTCCGTAACTTCCCACCTCATGTCAGTAACTATCAACAAAGAGCAGGACGAGCTGGACGGCGAACTGATGGCGTAGCCATTACGCTGATGTATGGACAACGCCGCCCCCACGATCGCTTTTATTTTGAGCAACCCGATAAACTGATCGCAGGTTCTAATCAAATCCCAAAAGTAGATGCTGGCAACTGGCAAATCCAACAGCGTCACATTCGCGCTGAGTTATTAGCCGCATTTCTGGGTATCTATTCTCTAGGTGCTGAAAAGGTCGATATTCAAAGCTTTTTAGAACTACCAACGAATTCTTTTGCTGTATTTACTCCACCACCAACCGCAATGGTTTGTGTCCTAAAACAATGGCTGCATACAGACAAAGCTAATGAGTTAGCGGCTTACTGGATCG
>JANMRU010000034.1:0-3789 GCA_031388585.1 Pseudanabaena sp. SOY_30_concoct_251
CATTAGTTCAACGAAGTCGTAAAAATAACCTCCCCCTGTTAAGATAGAAGGTAATAATAGAGAGAAGATAATCGGCGTTAAGGTCCCAGAAACTTTGCTTTTTGATGTTTTAATACAAATTTCCCTTAATAGAAATAGGGAAATCAGTAGAGAGGCAAAAGTTGCGAAATAGATAATACAGTAACGAAATATATATTGAGTATTTAGGTTTTCCAACTTTAGCGCGGCATATGTATGTCCAATAAGATATTTGAAGGTTGCTGCAGAACTTTCTTTTATACTGTTTGGAATTACTTCATCAATTGCATTTGCCATTTGAGGAATAAGCTGTCGATAAACATATGGTCTTTCAGCAGTTCCATCTAAGATCCTAGCTAAAGAGGCGCTGGCATAAGAATCCATAAAACCCCATTTAGAAAAATAACCGTGAAAAGATGCTGCTGCAACGATAACGTAGACAAGTATCAATAGAAAAGTTGTCGAAAATTGTCTTGATTTGGCGTCTTTCATTTTTTCTACCTACTAGACTTTGCATTAATCTTTTTGAGGAGCAGATTCCCAGCCCATTAGGGAGTTAGTCTATTCCTCCTCAGTAGTTTTGTATTAGCTGACAAATAATTTGAGATCGATTACTTTTCCATCTGATTCTAACGGATTATGTGCTCCTTTCGGGGAAAGGGTTTTAGGCTTGCCGATCTCCGAATTTTCGCCACATTTACTGGATAAAGTTGAGTGCAGACATATCGTAAGGTGTTGGATGTCCCAATTGACTTGGTTTCGGGTTAAAACAGCAAACACAAACTTAGTCAGAATTAGCAGTGAAAATAATGGATGCACTTTAAGACGGTAATGATTGCTCCCACGAGAAGTCATATTGTCAAAGACGCGGGGTATAACACCACCAAACCAAGAGTCCCAGACTTTGACGATTATAGGGTCAATCAACTGCGCGCCTAAGTAAGATGTAACGCCACCAACAATTACAAAGGCAAAGGCAATTAAAATATCTATACGATGTCGTCGGATCTGGGGGGATAGAGAGGATAGGATTGATTTGAAATTAGATATCGAGCTCACAAGTTTCATAAAATGAAAATTCCTCACAGCCAGGACTAAAAAGCAGGTAGATCTGAAGAACTATCAAACTATTGATTATTTTATGCCCGAAGCTATTGCAGAAATTCCACTCAACATTAACCCAATCCCAAACCATTGGACAGTAGTTACCTTTTCTCCTAGCAAAAATGCCCCCGTGACTGTAGCTGAAAAGACGGTTAGTCCAATCACCACGGGGTAAGCAACAGAGAGATTAAACTTAGCCAAAACCAAAATGTAGACAACTGTACTTAAACCATAAACCAGCACTCCTCCCAATAAATGGAAATTCAACAAATTTTGTCCTGCACCCAACTTGAGCAGCGCTTGAGCTAAAGTATTGAGCCCCACTGTAATTAAAACGAGTAGTCCTGGGAAAAGGTAGTTTTGCATAAAAGGTTCAGTTCTTTTTGTGATTTAATGGTTGGAAATCCCAAAGATCGAGTCCTTTTGGATATGGTGTTTGTACGTATTTCCCTAATAATTTTTCCCACCAGCGGGGTGGGTGGGGAAGCGATGCAACTTGAATGCTCCAACAACCTGCCAGCCATGCCCCCAGAATATCTGTATGACGGCTGTCTCCAATCACAACAACCCGTTTAGGGGGAAGTTGCAAATGCTTTATGGCTTTATGAAACGCAGCGGGAAAAGGCTTCTTGGCTGGATGAATTGCTGGTATGCCCAAATAGTCCGACCAGTATTCAACATGATATCGCCTCCTGCCATTCGACAGGAAGAAAAACCTGAATCCTAGCTCTCTTGCCTGCTCGATCCAGGCTTCAGCATAAGGAGATAAATATCGATCGTCCTCGGAGACAATCGTGTTATCCAGATCGAGGATGACTCCTATAATTCCACAAGATACTAAACAACTGATATCGATAGAAGCCAAAGTATCTGCCTTGACAGGAAAGGAAGTCGTTTTTATCCTTTCGATTCTTTTGTCTGGCCGTTGTCTCAAAATGTATTGAGGAATGAAGATTTTCAATCTCTTGAAAGCAACAGTTAAAAGATTTAGCATTAACTTTCTAGTGAATATAGTTACCTACAATGCAAAGTCAACAACAATTTTCAAGCAATCAATCCATATCTCTTTAAAAGTAAAATACTAAATGTTGTTGCCAGCCAGGCTAGGACGGTCAGCAGCAGCGGCTTATCATTCAGCAAAACTTCTTCTGGGCGTTCCGTCTGCCCTCCTTCCT
The DNA here is from genome assembly GCA_031388585.1 of Pseudanabaena sp. SOY_30_concoct_251. GTDB lineage: Bacteria > Cyanobacteriota > Cyanobacteriia > Pseudanabaenales > Pseudanabaenaceae > PCC-6802. Next base: position 2,298 of record JANMRU010000034.1, read on the forward strand.
CAACTTCGGTGGTTCGACGGGCGATCTCTTGAGGATCGCTTAGTAATTGATAGCGGAAAACTCCGTGCAATACAAAGGGTAACGTCAACATCATCCAGGAAGTTGATGCTCCACGAACAATGGGTCCAGAACTCCAGAGTGCATAAGTAAGTATAGTTCCATTGGTCGCCACACTTTCCATCCGACTCAACAGAGGAAGAGAATAGCGGTAGAGAACCATACGGGATTTTTTACCCTTTATTTCTGAAAGTCTCAGTTCTGCTTTACGCTTCTCAATTCCTAAAAATAGGGCCAGCATGGCGGTACAAAGCAGGAACCAAGAGGACAGCGCAATACCTGTAGCAGCAGCTCCCCCACAGGCTCGTAGAATGAATCCGATCGCGATCGCCACGACATCTAAAATAACTGTGTGCTTCAGCCGAAGATTATAGGTAACCTGTAGAAGGGCATAACCAAGAATTGCTAGCCCCAATCCTGGCGATCGCCACCAACCTAAAACAAGAGCAGATGTTAACAGAGTAGCTGCCATTCCAAGCGCTGTTGGAATAGCTACTAAGCCAGAAGCTATTGGACGTTTCGATTTAACTGGATGCTGACGATCGGACTTGATGTCAATGATATCGTTTAGAAGATAAAAGCTACTTGAAGCAGCACAAAAAAGAAAGAATGCTAGTAAACCGCCCCATAATGATTTAGTTGTGATTTCAAAAGCAAAAAGAGGCGCAGCGAATACCACTAAATTTTTAGTCCACTGTCTCGGCCGTAATGCTTTTAAGTATGCAGAAAGTGAATTTAAATTCCATAATTTGCTTGATTTTTTTCTGTAAAATGTTGTTAAGTCGCCATCAGTCTTTATATTTTGCTCTTCTCTATTTATTGTCATAGTATTTTTGGGGAATTTATGTAATGACAAACTACGTATAGCGACCCTTAATAGGCAATGAACAAATAGTCGACTGAGAGGGTACCCCTGAAGTTTAAACTAATTCCCCTTATGGTGCAAAAAAAGTCATAAAACCCTCTTCAGACAATGATTATTGCAGAAATGCATATTAGGTTGCGGATTCCTATCGAGCTACAACGACGGGTTTCTGCTCTGAAAATGAATCGCCCTCAATTAATTTGGGTGCGCAGAATGTGGTTGAAACTGGGAGAACGTCCCCGATCGTTTAACAAAGTGTCGGCAGAAGTCCCTATTTGACACCGTCAGGTTTAGCGTAGTTAACTCTGTTGGCGACTAAACTTATGGAAACAAGTATTGGAAATAGGCAGTGTAATTAGCGGAGAGATTGATGGTAATAGGAAGCGATCGCGATGAGCAATGAAATAAACGGCAATATCGTCGCCAAAAGTCGCCCGATCGCCCTTGGTGTGTCAGGTGCATCAGGTATGATCTATGCTGTGCGATCGCTAAAATTCCTCTTGGCCAATGGCTATCACGTCGAACTAGTAGCATCGAAAGCAGCGATTATGGTATGGCAATCGGAAAATG
>JANMRU010000088.1:0-8431 GCA_031388585.1 Pseudanabaena sp. SOY_30_concoct_251
TAAATCATAAATTCACAATATAGTTTGTGGCAAGTGTTTTTAGCTATTTAGTGTAGAATCCTTAACTTTTTTATGTGGCGGTCGAGGTCTGTCAGGTCGCAGCATGATTGTTTCATAGGCTCTAGCATGGTGGCGATAGCTGATCCATCGATGGTAAGTCTGGGAATGAACAGCCATACTATGCCCCATTTGTGCCGCAGCAAGTTCGATCGGCAACCCAAACTCCATCGAACGAATTGCCCAAGCATGGCGCAGGTCATATGGTTGAAAAGGAATGCCGTAGCGTCTGAACTGAAGGTTGCATTGATCGCCACTACGGATCTCAGGTCGCTTGATATCGGCAATCGAGAACTGCTCGAACCACTCAGGATAAATTGGGTAGACGCGGCGATTGCCAGTTTTGCCACCCGTAATATTCAGGATAGGCAGGTCATCGAAATTGAGTGTTACCAATTCACCAGGACGGATGCCATAGGTTGCAAGTATGGCGTATGCCCACTGCCAACTGGGGTTAGAAAGCTTTGAGTACCATTCCTGGATTGACTCATCGGTTGGAATATCGCGCGGTTGCACCTTACTGGGCGAATAGTTGCCAATGTACTGAGATAGGTCAATGTCGAGTTTGGCAAACCTAGCAAGGGCTGATAATGCTAAACAGTAGCGGCGGCGTGTGCGCGTGTTCGGTTCGGTACTGCGAACAAACTCAAGAATAATGTCAGTAGTCAGCTCAGTATTTTGGGGCAGCCGCGCGAGCACTTCAGCATAATCATCTCGCCAAGTGCGATCGCTGATACCCTGAGCCAGCTTATCAACCTTAAATTTTTCCACCAAGCTACTGACTATTGGTAGTTCTGGTTGCGGTTGTGCCTCTGGATCTTGATAGTTAGCCCAATCGAATTTGTTCTGGACTAGATCGCTACTTACGCGCAGAGCTTCAGCCTCAGCAGATTTGATCCCCGCAGGGTTGGCATACCAGCCCAAATAAATGCGCTGTTGGTAAGGTTTATCCTTGCCAGAGTTGGGTTTTGGTGGCAGAGTTGCCCGTAGCGTCAAGCGATCGCCCTTTGCTTCAATGGCTATTCCTCTCTTGCCAGCCTTCAGCCGAGCGTTGGCTGCTTGGATCAGTTTGTCAGACACGGGACTAAAACGAGGACTAAATTTAAGCCTATTCTATCGTTTTTTACCCCCTCTATCGGCACTATCGGCACAATGACAAAAACTATGACAAAGCTCCAGAGCTAGCTCTGGAGCTGAAATCGTTACCCTGTCTTAATAGCAGCACCGTGATTTGAACACGGGACCTACGGATTATGAGACCATAAATCTTGATACGGCACTGTATGGGTTTGAGCCGTCTATGTAAGCCTTCTAGACTGATTTAATTGCTACTCATTGCTACTTGACATAACTTGTTTTTACCTATTACAACAGTAAAAGTAAGGTAGAAATTAAGGCAGTGAAAAAAGTAGTAGAGAAACTAAATGAGGCGAATAGTCGGTTGAAGGCTGGGAGAGTGCGAGTACAAATACAGCAGAGAGGAGAAAAACTTTGTTTGCAAGCAACACTACCGCCTCGCCCTAACAGCATCAAGAACGTCCCTCATCAGCAACGCATTTATCTTGATGTGTTCACCACAGTTGCAGGGATTCAGTATGCGGAGGCGGAGGCAAAAAAGGTTAGTGCTTTGCTCGATCAACATCGGTTTGACTGGCAAACCTACCTTAAAGAGCCTTTACCAGTAACAGGGCAGCAACAATACATTAATGAGTTAGTCAAGCAATTCAAGGCTGACAAGTTGGCTCAAGGCATCAGCGATCGCACTTGGAGGGATGATTATGCTGAGGTGTTTGATAAATTGCCCCAGGATAGCGAGCTTAGCTCAGACATCATTTTTGAGTTGGTTCGCGGTACAGAACCGAACACGCGCACCCGTCGCCGCTACTGTTTGGCTCTATCGGCTCTTGCTAAGTTTGTCAGCTTCGATATTGACCTATCACAATATGTTGGCAACTATTCACCCAGCAAGGTGCAGCCTCGTGATATTCCACCCGATGAATTGATCCAGCAATGGTACTTGCAGATCCATAACCCTGCCTGGCAGTGGGCATTTGGCATTCTAGCAACCTATGGCATCCGTCCTGGTGAGTTGCTAACGCTTGATTTCGATGACTTTCCTATCCTCAATATTACGGGTGGGAAAACTGGCGATCGCCGCGTCTACCCGATTTATCCTGAGTGGTTCGAGCGGTTTTCGGTTGCGAGTATCAAGCGACCAGAGATCCGTAGTGGCGATCAGTGTAACCTCCAGTTCAGGCGTTATGGTATACCTTTTCAGCCATACGACCTGCGCCATGCCTGGGCAATTCGTTCGATGGAGTTTGGTTTGCCTATTGAGCTTGCTGCGGCGCAAATGGGTCATAGTATGGCTGTTCATTCCCAGACTTATCATCGATGGATTAGCGATCGCCACCATCAAAGAGCCTACGAGACGATCATGCTCAGAAGCGATCGCCCCAAGCCCCCAAACTGATTGGTTATAGTGAAAGGGCTATGACTAGCGAGTAAAGGATAATCGGGTTAAGGGTCACTTGTAAAAGTCAAGCATTACTATGTTAGGTACCGAGAAATTTTATCTATGCAGGAGTAATTGACCGTGAATGCAGAGCAACTACTGGTCGAGAAATGGCGATCGCTACCTCCAGTCAGGAAGCAAGAAGTCATCGATTTTGTCGAATTTTTAGAGGCTAGAAGTGACGCAAATCTGGTTCAACCCGAAGCCGAAGCCGTATCTAAGCCTGCATCGAATCTGGGAGAGAAGTTACAGAGAATCCGTAACAAGATTGTGTCTTCTGGTGTGCCTTTGCTTGATTGGGAGGGAGTTGAGCGCGAGAAAGCTGAACGTAGAGGTGGATATCAGGGAGATGATGAGTAGTGATTCGCACTTTTATTGATGCAGGTGTACTCATTGTTGCTGCCGAATAGCATAAGAGTTATATCTATTTATCCCAGTAGAAATCAGTTCTGAGTCTCCAATTTGATGGGACACTCACCATAACTCTATGAGCTAACTCACCATTCGTTAATGGGGGGATATTGGGTGGATTTTAGATACTTACCAAGAAAATTATCAAGAATTGATAACCTATTTGCTCACATCTGATTGATTTACGGGAATTTTTATGTTTTCATGATTATTGTACGTAATTCATAGGTTTTCCCTATATGCAAATTGATACCATTTTTACCCTTGGTCGCTCTAACAAGTTTCGATTCCCTCTGTTTACATGTCCAATTTCTGCGGGTTTGCCTGCCTCTGTTGATGACTATATCGAGGGTGAATTCGAGCTAGAGAACTTGATGAAACATCCTGACAATACTGTTTTTCTGAGAGTTGCGGGTGATTCTATGACTCGTGCATGTATCCACGATCATGATATGTTAATGGTGGATCGAGCAATTGAGCCAATGGATGGTGATATTGCGATCGCCGTGTTAAATGGTGAACTAACCGTTAAGCGGCTGAAGTGGGAAAATGGGCTGGTGCTTGTTGCTGAAAATCCTAGCTACAAGCCTATATTTGTCAATGCGAATGATGATTTTCATATTTGGGGTGTGGCAACTAATGTTCTGCATCGCCTTGGGAGAGGGACAAAGCCGCTAGGTTAAGTTCTCAAAATAACTCAACTGATGGCAAACAACTGAAAAAACTGTGTTTGTCTGCTGGGATGGCAGGCTCACCATCCGTTGTATCCTGTGCCTTCAAGAGCAGGATTCAATATTGACTTGTCAAAATAGTAGTTCAGCAGGTAGCTTGATATTAAGGCTCTGGATTTGTTTCCAGCAACTCTCGTATTTGCACCATTCCGTTACATTGCGCCCCTCAGGAGTGTTGACGATCGCCTGATGAACCTGGACAGATACCATCGCAATTGCTTCCTGAAGAACTTGTGAAATCGACTGCTGCTTCCAGATCGCGTCCAGATCTATGCGCCGTTCAGTACTGTAGCTCAGGTATGCCAATGTGTAGGTAACAATGTTGGCACGATAGCCACCAAAATTCTGTGCCTGGACGATTTTCTCTGAAGACTTGAAGAGACTTGCCTTTGCTACCAAATGCTTGAAATAGATCTCATCCACCTAAATATTCCCCTGTTCTGAGAATCGTGCGGTGAATTCAGCAAAGTTCTTCTGTGCGCCTTTACTGACGATGTGCGGTAGCTGTTCCCAGGTGTGCTGGAACTTTGCGAGGTCGGTCTTCCCATGAAATATTAGTTATAAAGAGAGTGAGTTATCCCAAGAAAATTTCTTCCCGATGGTGCTGTAAAAAATTTGGATCGGGTTGGAATTTCTCAGGTAGGTGCAACTGCTGTCCACTGTAAGCAACAAAATTCTGTTCCAACGTTGGTTCTGGCAAAAGTTCTGGAGGTAATTGCTGAGAATAAGGCGATAGTTGCTGTCAAATGCGATCAGTCCTCTGTCGAAAGCAGCATCTTGAGTTTTACTGAGACATAAGCCATTGTGAGGGTTGAGGCGATGTTCGGGATACTTGCTCCAGGGCAATATGTGGCTTGCAATCAGTAGTTCGGGTATTGGATTCCCCGTAATACAGCAGCGAGCATCGTAGTTTGCAAATACAGTTTGGCGAAAGAAATCTTGCCCAACACGAACTTTTATCATTGCTTCAGCTTCAGTCGAGCCAGATGGCTGCTTCTTGGATGGTTTTCGCGTGTTCGCGGTTTTATGTGATCTAGAAGTAGGAAAAGAGACTTCAGGTACTGCATCCTCAAACAAAGCTTGAAATCTCTGCTCACTTTCCGCTCCGAGTTCTTCCCAACTTTCATTAAATTCCTGCCAGATTTCCCTATCCGCTTGACTCGCTCCCTGAAGCCCTCTAATACCATGTTGCTGAAGAGTAGGATCGAGAGAAGCAAAATTGGAAAGCTTCATGGCTAAGCTGCTGGGAGTTCTTCCTAACTTTTGAGCAACCTCAATAATTATATGTGTTCTATGGTCAAGCTGCCCAAAAGGAAGTTTGCAATACAAATTCATGGCAACGATTAGCTCATCCCGTGACCATCGCTTTCCTTTAGCCATCTCTGAACCTTCTAACATCTTGTGATGATTTTCTGTAGCCTGATAAAGCAGAATTACCGATTGATTCAAACATAAATGTCATTGGGGTATTGAATACAAAGCGATCGCTCCAGTAATTAGCACCATCCCAGCAAAATGCAAGCCAGACACTACTGTCTCCTGCGGTGATGAAGTTGTTGATCGGATCGGCGATCGCAGTGCCCTTGTCATGGCCGAAAGCCCGAAATGATTCAACCATTGTGGAGGGGAATGGTTCAGCGATATCCTAACTTTTAAAGCTTTTTGCATCAGTCAGAACCATCCGCACTCTAGATCGGGAGACTACTTGCCCCAGTATACCAATCTGCTCTGTCTAACATGACACCCCATTAAATTCTAGTCATTGCAGAAATGTCTCTAGCGGCACTACAATGATGTACTTTGGTGTATAAGAACACCTTGCTTTGATGTGCTAGAAAAAGACAAGATGCGTATCTACTTAGACACCAGCGTTTTAAATCGACCCTTTGACGATCAAAGCCAACCAAGAATTGCCATAGAAACACAAGCGTTGCGAATTGTTATACAAGCCATCGAAACGAAACAGCTAGAATTAGTACATTCTTCTGTGGTGGTATTCGAGCAACAAAATAACCCTTATCCTCTAAAACGCCAATGGATAGATCGATGTATGGATATGGCAGTTTGCTATCAAGAAGTAGATGATGCGATTGAACAACGCGCTCAAGATCTGGAACGAGAAGGGGTAAAACCTGTGGATGCTTTACATGTTGCTTGTGCAGAATATACCAGGTGTGATTATTTTCTGACTTGCGACGATCGCCTGATTCGTCGCTATCGCGGAACAGTTAAAGCAGTTAACCCCACAAGCTTTGTTTTGATTATGACGGAGGCTGAGGAAGAATGAATGTCAAAATGCAGTCTGAACGAGAAATTATGCAAAAGGCAATGAATATCCTGTGGCAAACTATGGAACCATCCCAATTAGTTGTGCCGATATCTCTATGGTTTTCGGATGACGGTGACTACCTTAAAACACGCAATCGCATGTTTGCAGGTGAAACAGTTGCCAGTCTTGCTAAGAAAATTCGCGCAATGCAGGAGAAAACCAGTTAAAGGATATGGACTAATATACACCTGGATGCTCAGTCGCAAAACTTTCCTGTCCCCAATAAGGCGCTCACTTGTCAAGATAGCTACAGCAATTTACCAAACCCCGCATTAAGTCATAATGATTAGGGAATGACTAGCAAACGAAGCTGCATTGGCATATAGGGAGAGAGTTTATGCTGTCACAAACGATGATTCAGCCTTCTTTTTGGGTTAGTACAGGTATTACAACCAAAAAAGTAAGAGATAAATATCTCTTCAAATTTACTGATGAACTCCAAGATCGTTTGGATCGGCTCACAGAGAAGCGTAAATTAAATCAGCTCAGTATGGATGAAGAAGCAGAACTGAATAGTATTTTGGAACTCGATCGCATCTTTACACTTGCCAATACCAAGCTCATTGATGAACCGGGAGAAAATTGATTTTCGCTTCACCAGGTGCGTTAGCTTGCGTGGCGGAGCCTATCGCCTCAGCCATCAATGGGGGAACAGAGTTACCGATCAACTCAAACATAAACGTCATTGGAGCGTCAAACACAAAGCGATCGGGGAAGCTATGTGACCTTGCGGCCTCTCGAACAGAAATGCTCCTGGGTTGGGTTGGTTGGATGTATGCCAGCCAATCTTTTCTCAAAGGTGAGAAGCGCGCAAAAAAGAGACCTCGTAGGCGATCGCAGGCAAAGAACAATCCATGAAGGCAGAACTGCTACGTGACGAACGCGTTCAGAAGTTACTGGCTGACTTTACAAACACCCTTTTAGCCCAGGAGTTACAGCGATCTGAGGAACTCCTGGAAAATCTGGCTGAAACGCAGCAAAGGATCGCCGAAACACAGGGAATTCTGTAACAGCAATTCGAGGCGATCTCACGTGGATTTGAGCAGTCCACCAAAAATCAAACCAGAACGATCGAGGTACTCGAAGCAATCTTAGCAGCCTTGAAGCATGATTAACGGCAATCTCAATTGTCAAGGAGATCGCTCTTATCCTAATAAAGATTGACGCTGCAAGAACCTTTGCATCCGAACATTCTATGCCTAACTTCTGGTATAAAGCTAAGGATATTGATTTTGCTTAAGTAATGGCAGCCGACCTATCGAAGCTAAATGGTGAATACGAAGACTTTCTGCGCGATCTAAAAAATCGCATCCGCACGGCACAAGTACGGGCAGCACTAGCCGTAAATCGAGAATTGGTACTGCTTTACTGGCAAGTCGGGCGCGACATTCTTAACCGTCAGCAACAGCAGGGCTGGGGCGCAAAGGTGATCGACAAATTGGCAAAAGACCTGAAAGCCGAGTTTCCAGAGATGAAAGGCTTTTCTCGAACTAACCTGCTCTACATGAGGGCTTTTGCTGAAGCTTATCCTGACGAACAAATTGTCCAGCAGCTTGCTGGACAAATTCCCTGGTTTCACAACTGTACTTTGTTGGACAAGGTAAAAGACCCCACGGAGCGACTATGGTACGTTCACCAAACTATCGAGTATGGCTGGAGTCGCAATGTCCTGATTCATCACATCGAAACCAAACTGTACCAACGGCAGGGACAAGCAACGACTAACTTTGAGCGGATCGCTGCCCAAACCTCAATCAGATCTTGCCCAGCAGCTACTTAAAGACCCGTACAACTTCGATTTCCTCAGTTTAGGACAAGAGGCAGTGGAACGGGATCTAGAACGTGCTCTCACCGAACATATCCGTGAGTTCCTGTTAGAACTAGGAGTAGGTTTCGCGTTTATGGGCAATCAGTATCATCTGGAAGTTGAAGGCGACGACTTCTATATCGATCTGCTGTTTTACCACGTCAAACTACGTTGCTATGTGGTCATCGATCTAAAAATGGAGTCCTTCAAACCTGAATTTTCAGGCAAGATGAACTTTTATACCTCTGTAGTTGACGATCTGCTACGCCATCAGAATGATAATCCGACTATTGGGATCATTTTATGCAGAGGGAAAAAGAAAACGATTGTGGAATATGCTCTGCGGGAAATCAATAAGCCCATCGGGGTTTCAACCTACGAACTCAAAGATGTTCTACCTGAAACTTTAAAAGGTAGTTTGCCAACGGTAGCGCAGTTACAGATGGAACTAGAAGCAAAAGCTTCAGAGATAGAGACGAGTTTAGCAAAAGAGGGTTAGGGTTAGGGCGATCGCTGCGAAGTTATTTGCCCAAGCTGATGTATCGGCTGCGTTCGAACAATTTAAGCGCTTACCGATCGCG
>JANMRU010000119.1:0-3720 GCA_031388585.1 Pseudanabaena sp. SOY_30_concoct_251
GGGGCGATCATCGTAAAATTTCGTGGTTGAGCGATCGTTTGGGGGGAGCGCGATCGCAATGGTGAAGAGAGGGCGATCGTAGATGTGTGGCTTGAGAAAGAGGCGATCGCAGAGAAGAGGCCAATGCAATTTAATTGAGAGGCGAGGAAAAAGCGATCGCATCCACCTGTCTTGGGCTTAGCGATCGCTTATCCAAAGCACCTGCCCCCTTTACCGCAGAGACCAGAAACCAATTTCTTTTCTGCAAATAAGGCGATCGCTTAAACTAGAAGGACCCATCTGATTGATTTACAAACCTAGACGACTATGATTCAAGAGATTTCGGTCCCGGATTCCCTCTACGAACAGGCTTCTAATCTGGCGCAGGAAATGCAAATTTCCCCCAGCGATCTCTTTTCGTTAGCCCTTGAGGACTACCTACACCGCCACCACAGTCAAAAGCTGCTTCAGAGTATCAATGATGCCTATGCAGATGGACTAGATAAAAGCGAACAGGCAATTCTAGAAGGAATGCGAAAACACCAAAGAAAATTGGTGGAAAACGAATGATTTTTCAAGGAGAGGTCTACTGGATTGATTTGGGGCAACCTATTGGTTCGGAACCAGCTTATATTCACCCCTACGTCGTAATCCAAAACAATGTGCTGAATCGTTCTCAGATTAGAACCGTCATTGTCTGTGCATTAACCACTAATCTTCGACGAGCTAAGGCACTTGGCAATGTGCTACTTGAGGTCGGCGAAGCAGATCTACCCGAACAAAGTGTTGTGAATGTGTCTCAAATCTTTACAGTTGATAAAGCCTTGCTAACGGAAAAGATTGGTTGCCTTTCCATTCATCGCGTTCAGCAAATTCTGGCAGGTTTGGCATTGTTTACCGAACCAGAGGATATAGACTAATTCGATTTCGATTTATCCATGGTTTGATGGCGATCGCAAAATTTGATGGGTGAGCGATCATAGGGAAGAGGGCGATCGTGAATGTGTTGTTTGAGAAAGAGGCGATCAAACTCCGGGAATGAATACGATCTCAATGGGGAAGGGAGGGCGATCGCTGGTTTGAAAAATTGTAAGGGCGATCGCATCTATGTTTAATAGCGATCTCATAATCTTGGGGTGAGCGATCGCCCGCTATTAGGTTGGGTTGAAGTATAAAACCCAGCACTTAACGCTTCCAAACACTCGATATACTATAGTAAAGCTATGCGATTTACCTGGGACGAAAACAAACGTCAATCAAACCTGTTTAAACATGGCTTTGACTTTGCAGACGCCTCGCCTGTCTTCGCAGGACCGACATTTACCTACGAAGATGATCGCTTCGCCTACGGTGAACAGCGTTTTATTACACTCGGTCTATTGGATCAAACCCTTGTGGCGATCGCCCACACAGAATACAACGACGAGATCCGGATCATTTCAATGCGAAGAGGTACTAAACGTGAACAATTCATCTTCTTCCAAAATCTCTCAAACTGATTGGGCACGAATTCATGCGATGCAAGATGAAGACATCGATCTCTCAGATATTCCTGAAGCAACTGAAGAACAGATAGCGCAAGCAGTCTTAAGAGTTGGTGGAGTTCCTGTCGATCGGGGCAAGCAACAGGTGATCGTGATGCTCGATGCATTTATCGTTGAATATTTCAAACGCAAAGCAGGTGAGCAAGACTACCAAACTTTAATCAATGCAGCCTTATCAGACTATATTCGTCACAATCCATCGTCAAATTCAATTCTGGAAAGTCCAAAGAAATAATGCGATCGCGGTGTGAGGGAAGTGGCGATCGTGGAAAAAAAGGGGCGATCGTCGTAAAATTTTGTGGTTGAGCGATCGTTAGGGGGGAGTGAGATCTCCGCTCTTGTAGGGTGCGAATCATGAAATGTAACGCATTACGATATAATACAATATACAAAAGGTCAAGGATAAGGATTCTGATAATTTGCCAGCCTCAGCACAAGCTATTCAAGCGGTTATTCTTTGTCAGTGGTTATCTAATGGTTATCAACCCATCAACATTTTTCGCTATGATACCAAATTAAAAACGATTTATATTCAAAGTGGCGTGAATGATGACATCGCATTAGTCATTTATTTTGATGGAAACTGGAGGTTTTTCTAATGACTGATTTAGCTCAAATGACAGTAACAGAATTAAAACACTATTTATCGGAAAATCGCAGTGATGACGATAAATTTAGTGAAGCGTTGGCAGAATTATTAAAGCGCGATCAAAATTCCGTAATTTATTCTAAAGATATGCCTTTAGAAGAACAAGAGCGAATCTTCATGGAAAAAATTGCCAAACATTAGTGCGATCTTTGAGTGTCAGTGCGATTGCAGGTATGTTGTTTGGGGAATGGGCGATCGTCGTAAAATTTCGTGGTTGAGCGATCGCGGCTGTTGAGAGAGGAGCGATCGCCCCAATCAACCCAACTCTGGCGGGTGTTCACCTAACTTAACCCACATTCCCCTTGCCCGAACTAATGCCGGACGATTCATCTGTAATGCCACAATTGTAGCTCGACCAACCGCTGTTAGTCCCCTCATTTCTCTCCCGCTCTCACTCCAAGCAAAATGCTCTCTCCAAACTTGCTCCTGGGGATGAAATAACGCAACCGCTTCGCCGCTTTCTGGATCGATGGCAGTTTGGCGATCGCCCTTATGGCGATTACACGATGGGCAGGCAAAACAAAGATTCTCAAACACCGCTTCTCCACCCGCTGAGACAGGCCGAATATGCTCAAATTCAAACGTCATCGCCGTTAGGAATTCTGCTGTCCGGCAATAAGCACAGTACTCACCGAAGCGATCGCGAATTTGTCGCCGTAACTCAATCCGAATATAAACACTCACGCTGCCGTTGTACCCTCTTCCCAGCACTTCAGCGTATATCTAGCGCGAGTTTTAAGAATTGTTAATTGATCTGACTTTGCTAACAAGTCATCTAACTCAGCAACCTCATCAGCGCAGAGCAACGATCCGGCATTTCTCGCCACTAAATCATCTAAACGAGTTTGGTCTGCCACAGCCAATTTACAACTTGCCAGTGCTTTTAACTCATCTACACTCAAACCAAGCAGACATTCCTCATCTAACCTTAAAGGATTAGCAAGTCGAGAATAGGTGTTCAAGTCCAACAAAACCCCAACTCGTTCCCCTTGCTGATTTGTTACGTATTGTACTGGCTCGGACATATCAGGAATTTTCAGAAGACAATGTAATTCTAGCGCAGCAATCAATAGAAAAATCTCGTCATTTAACTGTGATCGCCGCTCTTGTAGTGATCGCCCATTAGGATTGTTTGGTTCAGAGATAGCGAGGCGATCATTGGAAAGAAGGAGGACGATCGCATTTGGGGGAAGAGAGCAGCGATCGCCTCTATCTGAAAACTTCCACTCCTGCAGCAAAAACCTGCTCCGCCGTCAAATTCAACGCTGGAAAGGCTAAAGAAATGATGTGATCGCTGTGTGAGGGAAGTGGCGATCTCCGTAAAATTTCGTGGTTGAGCGATCATTAGGGGGAGTGTGATCGTGGATGTGTTGTTTGGGAAAGGGGCGATCGTCGTAAAATTTCGTGATTGAGTGATCGCGGCTGTTGAGAGAGGAGCGATCGCCCCAATCAACCCAACTCTGGCGGGTGTTCACCTAACTTAACCCACATTCCCCTTGCCCGAACTAATGCCGGACGATTCATCTGTAATGCCACAATTGTAGCTCG
>JANMRU010000180.1:0-28231 GCA_031388585.1 Pseudanabaena sp. SOY_30_concoct_251
TTTTCGTGCTGGATGGCGAACTGCGCGATATCCCGATGGCCGCCCTGCATGATGGGCAAGGCTTCTTGGCAGAAAACTACAATATTTCGCTCACGCCAGGTTTACAACTACTAGATCCTAAACCTTTGGCAAAAGACCCGATCGCCGCAATTACGGCGGGGCTGTCTCAAGTCGGCCCTAGTTTTGGCTCCTTAAAACTGAGTCCTTTACCTAATGTCGAAAGAGAAATTCAGCAAATTCAGGCTCAAGTACCCAGCACTGTTTTGTTGAATCAGGCATTCACTAATGCAAATCTGGAAACAGCGATCTACACATCACCCTTCCCGATCGTACACCTCGCAACCCACGGCAAATTTAGCTCCAAACTTGAAGAGACATTTCTGGTAACTTGGGATGGAAAAATTGATATCGAGCGACTAAATCAATTACTGCAAGACAGAAATCGCAAGACCGATAAGGTTTTAGAACTATTAATTCTCAGTGCCTGTGAGACTGCTAGAGGCGATAAGCGAGCAGCTTTAGGGTTGGCAGGCATGGCGGTGAGAGCAGGAGCCAGAAGCACGATCGCTTCACTGTGGTCGGTGGATGATGAGGCCACAGCTTCGTTTATGACTGCGCTTTATAAAAATTTAGCTGGCAAAAATACGAATAAAGCAGAAGCACTACGACAGGCACAAATCGCGCTTTTAGGCGATCGCCAACTAAATCATCCTTACTTCTGGGCCCCTTTTGTCCTGCTTGGCAACTGGCTCTAAAGCTAGGTTGCGTCGGTCTTTTCTAGGTCTTCACCTATTGTTTGCCGTGATGCGTAACGGATGTGGAGAATACGAACTGTTGGGATGTCTTGCCCTCCCGAAATAGTAAAAAGGACTCGGTATAAATTACGACCTCGACCGTAGAGTAATTGGCGGATCTCCTGGCTAAAATACTCATTCTCTCGTGCTAATGGACAGCGTTTAGGCATTTGACATAAGGACTCAATCGCTTGTAGCAAACCGGAATACCATTGGCTTGCCTTGTCAGGAGAGTTGGCTTGGGACAATCGTAGAAATGCGCTATCTGCTTCAGCTTCTGCCACGCTTGAAATTTCGATACGGTACTTCATGAATTAGTAGGCAGATCGTACTTTTGGCGTTGTTCTTCAGCAAAATCTTGAAAGGATCGGAATTTTCCTGCTTGAAAATCATCCAGCCCTTGCTGAATACCCTTAATAGCCTCTTCTGAATCTTGCCTTTCCCACTCTAAGACACTCGCCAACAATTCAGACGCAACAAAGCTAACATCTTGACCTCGCTGTGCAGCTCTGTCATTCAGCAATACTTCTAATGCAGGACTAAGGTTAACAATAATTGCCATCGAACAAACTCCTTTAGGGCGAAGCATCTAAGTTGTATTTTAGCAAAAGTGTAGTGTATTCCCCTGAATGTCAATAACTTGTAGTAGACATCAATACGGCAAGCTCAAATCGCGCTTTTAGGCGATCGCCAACTAAATCATCCTTACTTCTGGGCACCTTTTGTCCTGCTTGGCAACTGGCTCTAAGCAAAGCGTCATAGCTTAAATGGAATGTATAACACGTTCGAGATCGGCAGCTATTAGCATCTTTCTCAGACCCAACAAAAAACTATATAGAGATTGGTGTGTAATGGGCTTGTTAGCTCAGCTGTCTAAGACTTAGGGTTAATTTCAAACTCTGACTTGGAACGGTAGAAACAAACATCAAATTCAAGAAAAAAGTTGGTTTGACCAAGAATCAGTGGCACATTCGGACTCCTCACCCAAGCAAATACTAATTCAGTTTCAGTTGATGAAAGTTCTTATATTTGAGCGATCGCAAAGAAAGGCATCGCTGGCTAATTGCCGAGATTGCCTGCTAATTGAATGATAGCTTTGCGATCGTCCCAAACACCTCCCAACTGAAAACCGAGTTCGTAAGGTAAGACATTCACCGTAGCTCCGCTATCCACTAAACCAACCGTTTCAATCATTCGATCTTCTCGATGGAGTGATAACGGCAGTCTTGGTAGGCTGTCAAACTCATTTTGGGTTGGGCTTGTCGTTGAATACTTAAATCGCATACATTACAACTAACTTTGCTTTGACTGCTTGAGAGCATCCATCAAAACTCCACCAGCCCCAAAGCTATCGTATGGTGTTGGTAAATCATAGGTTTTAAAGGGTTCCAATGGCGAAATATCTTCAGTCATATCCAAATCTTCAGCCAGAATCCGAATCAGTTTGAGCTTTTCGGTTGCAGATAGCTGTCGCACGGATGGAAGCACTTCAGCCAGTGTCATGTCATGCACCTCTTTCTCAAGAATTCATACCTATAACTTACTCTACATCAAGTTGGTATTGATATTCTGCCAGCTATACACCAGCCAAATCTAAGGCAAGCTTAACCTTTTGAGATTCATCTCATATAGCAAAGGTTATTTCATCGCCAACTCAATCATCCTTACTTCTGGGCCCCATTTGTCCTGCTTGGCAATTGGCTTTGAGCAGAGCGCCTTTCGCTTGGACAAATCTCAAAAGCTGACTCGTGTCGATAAAGACTTACATTATAACGGCTTGCGCGTCACCGAACGGCGACACATTTTAATCATAAACGATAGCGTATGCTTCCGTTCCGAGTGCACGCGCTTGTTAGATGCTCTCATCGAAGTAATCACTATCAATCTTTTTCACTGGGTACATCGACACAGTTGATACTCCAACGTCATTTTCAATCATCAAACTAGTTAGTTGTTCACCATCAATCAGGACAATCTTGCTTCCAATTTGAGATACATAGTTTCGAGCATCATCAGTAAATCTAGATGTCGTCATAAAAATCCCCTTATTTGCTCGCTGTGCTTGAAGCGCACCAGCAAATTGCATAACGTCAGGTCTTCCTACAGGGGTGTTATCCCAACGCTTAGCTTGAATATATACGACATCAAGACCTAATTTATCCTCCTTGATTATGCCATCTATACCACCATCACCACTTTTTCCAATTGCTTTTCCAGCATCAGAACGTGAGCCACCATAACCCATTTTGACAAGTAACTCTACTACGACCTGCTCAAAAAATGCTGGCGTAGTTTTCTTAAGCTTAGAAAGAAGTTCATCCGCTAGCTCATCTCGAAGATTTTCATACGCAGCCTCCAAAGCCTCTAATGGAGTCGCTATTGAAATATCAGATGTTATTTTTAGATTACTAGTTTTATCACTGTTTCTTGTTCCTTTAAGCTGTTGGAACTCAAGAAATTCAGGATACTCTTTTAGAAGCTTTACATTAATATTTTTCGGCTGTTTCTTAAGGAGTTCATGACCTCGTGCAGTTATCTGATAATAACCTCTTCGAGTAGCTTCTAGCAGTCCAGCTTTTTTCATATATGTGGATGCCCAGCCAACTCTATTAGCAAAAGTAAATTGAGTTCCGCTTGGAAGCATTTCTCGTAGGTCTTCCTCTGTCAAATTTAATTTCTTAGCCAGAACTTCGACAGCTTCATTAGTAGAGATTTCATCTTGACTTTCTGCTGCAAACTTGAGGAGAGGTAGCATCAAGCTTTGATAATCAGGTACTGACATTTTAAATTTTCTTTAACATCTAACTGCTATTTATATGGTTATATGGAATATTTCTGGGTAACACCCTTTATTAGGATGATTATACGGAAATAGTCTGGGCGCTCCAACATGGATTTAAGCGATCGCTAAATTTTTAAGCTGAGGTCGCAGAATCTCGATCGCTCTGGCTCGATGGCTGATTTCACCTTTTAATTGATGCGACATTTGCCCAAATGTCAACTTGTGCTCTGGCACGTAAAATATCGGATCGTAGCCAAAGCCTCGATCTCCAATCGGAGTATAGAGAATCTCACCTTTACAAACGCCGATCACATCGATCGCAATTGTGCCGTCAGGTGCAGCCACAGCGATCGCGCAAACAAACTGTGCCTGACGTTGAGATCGATCGCCCAATTCCGCTAGCAGACGGGCAATGCGATCGCGATCGCTCGTACCGTAGCGGGCTGACAAAACTCCTGGCGCACCATTGAGCGCTAATACCTCTAGCCCCGAGTCATCCGCTAGCGCCCACTGTTGAGTCGCGATCGCCACTTGAGATGCCTTTAAATGGGCATTCTCGATGAATGTAGCTCCAGTTTCCTCAACGTCAAGTTCGTCAGGTTTAGGTAATAATGTATAGCCTAGCCCAGCAAAGTAAGCCTCAAACTCCTCAATTTTGCCAGGGTTACCGCTGGCGATTACCAGCTTTTTTTGATTTATTTCCTTTGGTGTCATAGTAAATATTGTAAGTAAGGCTTGGCATCCTGTGCTAACTTCCGCTTCCCGACCAAAATATTCAGTCACAGTTATGGACGATGCATTTAGTCATATTATTGGTCAATCCCAGGCGATCGCCCTACTCAAGGCAGCCATCGCTCGCGATCGCATTGCACCTGGCTACGTATTTGTGGGGCCATCGGGGACGGGGCGCACTTTGGTGGCTCAGGCATTTACACAGTTGCTGATCCAGGATCGCAAGTCGCGAGATCGCTTAAAAGATCGCAATCATCCCGATGTTTTATGGGTAGAACCCACCTATCTCGATAAGGGCAAACTATTAACAGCCGCAGAAGCTGAAGCGGCAGGGCTGAAGCGGCGTGCATCGCCCCAAATTCGCCTCGAACAGATCCGCGATGTTGCCGATTTCCTTAGCCGCCCACCGCTCGAAAGTAAGAGATCGGTGGTAATTATTACCGAAGCCCAAACCATGGCCGAGCCTGCCGCCAACGGTTTGCTAAAAACCCTCGAAGAGCCAGGTCAAGCCACGATCATCATGCTAGCTCCCAATCTAGGCTCCCTCCTCCCCACGATTATTTCCCGCTGCCAGCGCATTCCCTTTTATCGCCTATCTGAGTCCGAGTTACAACAAGTACTAAGTCAAATTGGCCAAGTCGATCTGCCCGAGTCAGTTATAGCCATAGCCCAAGGCTCTCCTGGTGATGCAATCTTCGCAATGGAACAGTTTCAGGCAATTCCATCCGAGTTACTTGAGGCAGCTCAACAGCCGCCCAAATATCCCCATCAAGCTCTTGCATTAGCCAAGCAAATTAATAAAGAACTAGATGTCGAATCGCAGCTCTGGTTGATTGATTATCTACAAAGCTATTACTGGCGATCGCGCATATCATCCCAGTCCCCCAGTACATTTGGGTTGGTAAATTTAATGCAGAACCTAGAAGAAGCACGCACTCAGCTAAAAAGTTACGTCCAGCCGCGCCTGGTTTGGGAAGTAGCATTGCTCAAATATGCCTGTAATTTCAGCTAATTGGCTTAGTAATTAATATTCTGGGGCGGGTAAGCTCTAACTGTTCAAATATTTTCAGTCGCATCTGCCCACAGTAAATTCTACTATGGGCTTTTCTATGTCTTTATCTGGCAAAATTGGCCTTAATATTTATATGCAAATGAGATCGAGGGCATTCAGATGACAACCAGGCGTAATGACAGTGCATTTCCAGTGGGTTACCACAAAGATCAAGATACTTATGTGATGGGAATAACTAAGCGCGAATACTTTGCCATTATGATCATGCAAGGGTTAGCAACAGCCAACCTGCAGTTTGAAGATACATACCAAAAAGCCAGAGCAGCAGTGTTTGAAGCCGATGCCCTGATTGAAATCCTCGACCAAGAATAAATGGCTAACTCAAAGGACGATATTTAGCCTCAAATACAATCGATACCTAAATCCCATGACTAGCAACTTGCCCCCAATTTGCCAGCTAGGAAATCCTATACTGCGGCAGATTGCTTCCGCGATCGCCAACGTCCACGATCCGAGCGTGGAGAACTCGATCTCGCAGTTAATGTCCACCTTAACCGAGAGCAATGGGGTTGGAATCGCTGCACCCCAGCTAGGGCGATCGCTCCAAATCGTTATAGTAGCCTCGCGTCCTAATCCTCGATATCCTCAGGCCCCTTACATGGAGCCAATAGTGATAATTAACCCCAAAATGCGATCGCACTCTCAGGAAATCGTCAAAGACTGGGAGGGTTGTTTGTCGATTCCGAGCATCAGAGGATTGGTACCAAGGTATAAATCTATAGAAGTCGAATTCACTAATAGTAATGGTCAGCTCGAACAACGAGAATTTAGCGATTTCCCAGCAAGAATATTTCAACACGAATACGATCACCTAGAGGGTAAAGTATTTCTAGATCGAGTTGAAAGTAGCTTAGAGATAATTTCAGATGCGGAGTATCTTAAGTTAGTCCAAAAAAACTAGAGAATCTATACTCTCTAGAAAATTTTAGCAAGATCGGACTTTTCATTAATATGATGTTTTCGGCACCAAAAAATTTTCATGGGCTTTTAAGATGACAGCACAAAAAGTATTGGTGATTGATGACAGTATCATGATCCGAAAAATGGTCAAAAGTATATTAGCTGGTAAGTATGAAGTCTTAGAAGCTAATGATGGCAAAACAGGGCTAGATATAGCTCGACGCTCCAACCCAGATCTGATTTTGCTTGACTTCGTCATGCCAAAGTACAACGGCTATCAGACTTTGCAGGCAATTCGTCGTTTCGACAACTTAAAAGATACTCCCATCATCATGATTTCTGGACTGAAAGAGCAGGTGGCAGAACATGTTCCTGAACCTTTCGTTGGTTTTGAGTTTCTAGAAAAACCGTTTGAAGCGGAAGTATTGGTAGCGCGCATTCAGGATCTCCTGCGCACCGAAACTAGCGCAATTTCGGACGAAATTGTGGATGATGCTGCTCAGGGCGATCGGAGCTCGCAAATGCTGATGGACAAGCTTACAGCGACAGAAACCCGTTTGTCACAAGGCATTGAAAACTTAATTCAACGCCAGGTTGTTGCCAAAGCATCAGAGTTAGCAGAGCTGGTTCAAAAACAGGAGACGCAGATTGCTAGTCTGGATCAAAAAGTAGACAAGCTATCGCGGCAACTTGACTATCAAAATAAAGGCATGATGGTTTTGTTAAAAGAGATTAGAGCGTTGCAGTCAACCATCGCGAGTAAGTCATAACTGCCGATCTCTCCCTCCGTTGCTTTTATGCGGCCAAAAATGTAAATGTCTTGATGGGTTAAAAACTACCGAAAAACAACCCATCAAAACATCACTAAGGCCTGAAATGAACAATGACAGACTGCTATCGACTAGCGATCGCAAACCGCTTGTTAATTTCCTGCCAGTTAACTACATTCCACCATGACTTCAAATAGTCAGCTCGGCGATTTTGATAATTGAGATAGTAGGCATGTTCCCAAACATCATTACCCATAATCGGGAAATCCCCAGTCGTCAAAGGACTATCCTGATTAGGCGTGGTGGCAATCTTCAGCGTGCCGTCTTTACTCTGCACTAACCAGACCCACCCGCTACCAAATATTTTGCCGCCCGCCTCGTTAAATTTTGACTGAAAATCACTAAAACTGCCGAAGTTTTGTTTGATGGCAACCGCTATTTCGCCATTCGGCTCTCCGCCACCTTTGGGGCTCATAATCTCCCAGAACATGGAGTGGTTGATATGCCCGCCACCGTTGTTGCGGATCACAGTACGCACAGCTTCTGGCACGCTACTAAGTTTGCGCAGCATATCCTCCGCACTCATGACTTTTAGTTCGGGGAATTTGGCTACGGCATCATTCAAATTTTTCACATAGGCGGCATGATGCTTATCGTGATGAAACTGCATCGTGCGAGCATCAATATGCGGTTCCAGAGCTGCGTAATCGTAGGGTAGATCGGGTAGCTTAAAAGCCGCTTTCGTTGCCTTATCTTTCTCCCCAAGCTCAGATATATCGTCAGCTAAAGCCCGATCGAACAACCCTGGTGATAAATTGCTGGCAAATGCTAGTGTGGTAGTACTAGCTCCTAAAAATAATAAAAAATCTCGGCGCTTAAGAGTCATATACATTACCAATGAGTACTCTAAGCTAGAATTATGCCTCTTTGAGCGCTAATTGGAGATTAAGAAAGATTTTTAACTCCCTCGCTCCCTAATTTGCAGTTTTTTAAGTGGGGAACATCACCTTGGACATCCTAATTAGACAAAGTCAAATTCTGCTCCCTGACGGTCAGTTTCAGCTAGGAGATGTGCTCCTACGCCAGGGCAAAATCTTTGCGATCGCTGAGCGTATCGATCCTGCCGATCTAGATCAGACAGACCAAATCATTAATGCTGAAGGCTTAACCCTCTTACCAGGCGTCATCGATCCGCAGGTGCATTTCCGCGAACCAGGCTTGGAGTACAAAGAAGACTTGCGAACAGCCAGCCATGCCTGTGCCAAAGGAGGCGTGACCAGTTTCCTGGAGATGCCCAATACCAAGCCGCTTACCACGAACCAAGCGGCCTTGACTGACAAACTCGACCGCGCTGCCCAAAAATGCGTAGTGAATTATGGCTTTTTTATTGGTGCGACCGCCGATAACCTGGAGGAATTGCAGCAAGCTCACCCCGCCTGTGGGATCAAAATCTTCATGGGTTCCATGAAAGGTGACCTGCTGATTGACAGTAGAGAAACCTTGGAACGCATATTTGCCAACGGAGATCGCCTAATCGCCGTCCATGCCGAAGACCCACATCGCATTGCCTCCAGACGACAGCAGTTTGAGATCGATCGCCTGGCGGCAGATGGTATCGAGATCCCTACTTCGATGCACTCGCAAATTCAGGATAACCAGGCCGCTCTGCTGGCAACGCAGTTAGCTGTAGAGCTATCCACCAAATACCAACGCCGATTGCACATACTTCACCTCTCAACAGCAGAAGAAGTTGCTTATCTGCGCGATCGCAAAACCAGTTGGATTACCGCCGAAGTAACGCCGCAACACCTACTCTTAAATACATCTGCCTATGACACTATTGGAACGCTAGCGCAGATGAATCCTCCTTTGCGATCGCAGGCTGATAATGTCGCTCTCTGGCAAGGTCTGCACGATGGCATCCTGGACTTTATTGCCACAGATCATGCCCCCCATACCCTTGAGGAAAAAGCTAAACCATACCCCCAATCCCCTTCAGGAATGCCTGGTGTCGAAACATCGCTGCCGCTAATGCTTACCGCCGCTACCCAAGGACGTTGTACCGTAGCCCAAGTCAGTCAATGGATGAGCCGTAATGTGGCCAAAGCCTACGGCATCGCTCATAAAGGAGAAATTCGGGTGGGATGGGATGCCGATCTGGTTCTAGTCGATCTCTTGCAACACAAACCCGTATTACGTCAAGAGCTACTAACAAAGTGTAGCTGGAGTCCCTTTGAAGGTTGGGACTTAACAGGAT
The DNA here is from genome assembly GCA_031388585.1 of Pseudanabaena sp. SOY_30_concoct_251. GTDB lineage: Bacteria > Cyanobacteriota > Cyanobacteriia > Pseudanabaenales > Pseudanabaenaceae > PCC-6802. The sequence continues at coordinate 9,308 of JANMRU010000180.1, forward strand.
GGCCCATAATTACGTTTGTGAATGGTGAGGTAGCGTTCGATCGCGGCAAAGTAAATGCGAGCGTACATGGTAAGGCCCTCCAGTTTACGCAATAGATATCAATTTCATTTTTTGAGTGTGGCACCTACTTGACAATTGAATGGTTATTAAGATATTGATTGCCCAAACCCAGATCGAATTTTCGAGCAATTATGTCGGAGCACCATCATGCGTAGCTTGCCCCAAATCCTACTTCTCGCAACCTCAACCCTATACCTAAATGCGTGTAGCAATGGAGTAGCAACTCCTATTCCTACTCCTATAGCGACCTCCACCGCCACCACTAATGCCACTCCTGCCGCTAACACAACCACAAAGGATGTCTCAGTCTCTACACTCACAAGTAAATCAGTATTTCTGCCAGTATCTGCTACCCCAAATTCACAGCTAAAAGTTTCATCAGTCTTAAATCGGGCTGCCCCCTCCTACGGACTAACCGCCACCACAAATAAATACCTTAGACAGCAGCAACTGCTCGCCCAAGTCAACGAAGAGGCCAAGGCAAACCTTGCTGCCAACCGAGATCCATTTGCCCCTTTACCGGGTACTGTCCCCGAACCACCCCTTGCACCACTTCGATCGCTGCCCCCTTTGCCACAGCTCAAGTTACCCACTCGGCCACAACCGATTGCAGCGCCACAGCAGATTTCTTACGTACCACCAAAGCCAAAAGAAGCAGAAACCGTAACTTTAACTGGCACCGTAGAAATTGCTGGCCAACGCTATGCGATCTTATCAGTACCAGGAGATGTAACATCGCAGTATGTTCGAGCAGGTCAACGTATAGCAGGAGATAAAGTATTAGTTAAAAGCATCGAAACCTATGGCACTCCCAGGGTAGTTCTCCAGCAAAATGGTACGGAATTTACCCGTTACATAAAATAGCTGAAAAAACCAGAAGCTCTATCTAACAATTGTCAACTAATTGTTAGATAAAAAATATTCTTGCGCTACTTTATAGACGGCGGCGGGAGTCAACTAAAACTTAATTGCAATCTGATGGAGTAAGTACTAAAATTTGACGGTTTAGACTGTTAGATTAAGATCGGTTACGAAATTCAAGGTATTAGCAATTGAGGAGTGGTACGATGCGAGTTTATCATTGGACTGGGGTTATATTTACAGCAAGTTTCTTGCTGAATGCGTGTACTGTTGGAGAGACTCCTCCAACAGCTTCGGACTCACCTTCGCCTGCCGCCACACAAGTGGTTGCAACCTCCACCAAACCCGATCCTTTGAATAAACCGCTCTTTAAACCTGAAGTCAAGGTTTCCCCAAATAGCAAAGACCCTTTGTTCAACAAGTCTTTTGTCCCTTCTAACAGCGGTGATTCGTCTTTAATTAGTACTACTGATAAAAGTAAACTGCTGGATGAATTAAGCAAAAAGTTTAACCTTCCCATCAATCCCAAGCGCGATCCATTTTTGGCTATTGATGGCACTATCCCTACGCCAATAGTTCCCAGTCAACCAACGCCAAATCGTCCGACTCCTTCAGCTCCAGTAGTAGTAAATAAGGGTGTTAAACCAAGCATTAAAGTACTGCCTGACCCTACCGAAGCTAAGTCGATTACCGTCACCGGCATTATGGACATGGCTGGCACATCATATGCGATTGTCAACATACCTGGTGAACCTACTTCCAGATATGTCAAAGTTGGTCAGCGCTTAGCCAATAATCGAGTTTTAGTAAAACGGATTGAAAGCCTAGGTACTCCAACAGTGGTTTTTCAGCAATTCAATATTGAGGTACCCCGCCAAGTGGGACAACAAGTAGTAGCTGCCGCGCCAAATGCTGCTACTAATTCTGGACTTCCAGCTCCCAATCCAGCTTTAACAGCGCCCGATGCGATCCTGCCTAATCCCAACCAATCTCCCGTTGAAGCCTTCAAGCCTCGCGTTGGCCCGCCTGCAACGCTCTCTCCAACAAATGGACTACCTAATCCCCTGGTAGTGCCGCAGCAGTAGGTTAAAAAAACTGCAAGTACTATTTGCGATCTAGTCAAGATACCTAGACCTTGAAACAATCGGGATATAAAAAACAAGAGGAGGGATTTATAGTTCCTCCTCTTGTTTTTTATATCGGGGGTTTCAGAATCTTTCAAAATTTACTAGACAACTACCATCAGTGTAGGGTATAATTGTTTACTGTGACTAAAAAGGAAACTGGGAAGTATTCACCTCTCATGTCCTCGTCACATATGTAGCTTAGCTACGATACAAGTTTGAGTTTCTGAACCCTGGATTGTTCTTTAATTAGTTATCCATCAGAGCCCTCTCAAAGCCTTCATCTAGAAGAAAGGGAAGTCTTTACATGTCTGTCGGTATTCTCGGCACTAAACTTGGTATGACCCAGCTGTTTGACAGCGACGGCAAAGCTGTCCCTGTTACAGTTGTTAAAGCTGGTCCGTGCAAAGTTACGCAAATCAAAACAACAGCTAAGGAAGGCTACGAAGCCATTCAAATCGGCTATGGCACAACTAGGGAAAAACTGATCTCTAAGCCAGAACAGGGTCACCTCAAAAAATCGGAGACCGATCCTGTTAAGCACCTCAGAGAGTATTCCGTGTCTGATGTCAGTGCCTACCAGCTTGGGCAAGTCTTAGATGTCAGTCAATTTAATGACGGACAGGTCGTAGATGTAATTGGCACAAGTATTGGCAAGGGTTTTGCTGGCTATCAAAAAAGGCATAACTTCAAACGTGGCCCCATGGCCCACGGTTCGAAGAATCATCGTCAACCTGGTTCAACAGGAGCTGGAACTACCCCAGGCCGTGTCTACCCAGGCAAACGCATGGCAGGACGTTTAGGTGGCAAACGCATTACTTGTCGTAAGTTGGTGCTGTTTCAGGTGGATGCCGAGAATAACCTGCTGCTAATCAAAGGTACGGTTCCCGGTAAACCAGGTGCTTTGTTGAGCATTGTGCCTGCAAAAGTTGTGGGTAAGGCAAAGTAAGAGAGGATTGTAGAGTCTATGCCCGTATTACAAGATTGGACTGGGAAAGAAGTTGGTGAAGTTAGCTTAGAGCTGCGAGTTGCCAAGGAATCCAGCGCTGCGGATATCGTACATCGCGCTCTAATCCGTCAGCTCAATAATGCTCGCCAGGGAAATGCATCAGCTAAAACTCGTGCGGAAGTTAGAGGTGGTGGACGCAAGCCATGGCGGCAAAAAGGCACAGGTCGTGCTAGAGCAGGATCAAACAGATCTCCACTGTGGCGCGGTGGTGGCGTAATCTTTGGGCCTAAGCCAAGGGATTTCAACATCAAGATGAATCGTAAAGAACGTCGTCTAGCTCTATGTACGGCTCTACAGAGTCGTATTGAGGATACGATAGTTGTCCAAGATTTCGCGGCAAACCTACCCCAACCAAAGACCAGGGAGTTGCTTGCGGCTCTGGGGCGTTGGGGCGTGTTACCAGGCCAAAAGGTTCTAATGATTGTAGCTGAGAAACAAGAAACTGTTTATCTCTCAGCTCGTAACATGGCCAATTTGACTATGATTACAGCCGATCAACTCAACGTTTTCGACCTCGTGCACGCTGACAAGTTGGTGATTGCCGCACCTGCTATAGAGAAGATCCAAGCAGTCTACGGCAGCGCACAGTAGAGAGAACCAGAAAATCATGGCTAAAATACCAACAGAATTTGATCAGCGTCGCCTAGCAGATGTGCTGCGTCGCCCCCTAGTGAATGAGAAGGCTACACGCCTATTAGAAGAAAACAAATACACGTTTGAAGTTCTTCCTAATGCGACCAAGCCTGAAGTCAAAGCAGCAGTGGAAGCGTTGTTCGATGTTAAGGTGCAGAAAGTGAATACTCATATTCTGCCAGCTAAATCAAGAAGAATCGGTAAGTTTGCGGGTAAACGCGCTCAATATAAGCGTGCCGTAGTAACTCTCGCTCCAGGCAGTGAGATCAATCTATTCCCTGAAGTTTAACCAGTTCTCAGTCTGTAGTTATGTGTCATTGACCTTCTACAGCAGACAGTAGCCAGCAACTAATCACCAAAACCAAAATCATGGGCATTCGCGTATACAAACCATATACAGCCAGCACCAGGCAATTAGCAGTATCTGACTTTGCTGAAATTACGAAGTCAGAACCTGAGAAGTCTTTGGTGACTCACGTTCACCGCAAAAAAGGCCGCAACAATCGCGGTGTGATCACAAGTCGCAGACGTGGTGGTGGTCATAAGCAGGCTTATCGGATTATCGATTTCAAGCGAGACAAGCGAAACGTCCCAGCTAAAGTTGCGGCCGTAGAATACGACCCAAATCGTAATGCTCGCATTGCTCTCCTGTTTTATCAAGATGGTGAAAAGCGCTATATTCTCCACCCTAAAGGTTTAGAGGTAGGGGCAATGGTTCAAGCTGGTGAATCGGCGCCTCTAGAGTTAGGCAATGCGTTGCCTTTGTATGGCATTCCTTTAGGAACCATCGTTCACAACGTCGAAATGACTCCTGGCAAGGGCGGTCAAATGGTAAGGGCGGCAGGCGCTGGCGCTCAGATCGCAGCAAAAGAAGGGGATTTTGTTACCTTAAAGCTGCCTTCTGGGGAAGTTAGGATGGTTCGTCGCGAATGCTTCGCCACTATTGGGCAGGTAGGCAATACCGATCATAGCAACCAGAGCTTGGGTAAGGCTGGCCGTAACCGCTGGCGTGGACGTCGTCCAATGGTACGCGGATCAGTTATGAACCCTGTCGATCATCCACATGGTGGTGGTGAGGGTTGTGCTCCAATTGGTCGTAGCGGCCCTGTTACGCCTTGGGGTAAACCTACGCTGGGTTACAAAACTCGCAAAAAGAAAAAGCTGAGTAACGCATTGATCGTACGTCGTCGTCGTAAGGGTTCTAAGCGCGGTAAGGGTGGTCGTAACGCTTAGAGCTAGTCTCTCTGTCGCCGATTGTTTCCTGCGGTTAGTTTCAAGTTAAAAAGTTTCAGATTCAAATGTAAGTATATGGCGCGATCGCTTAAAAAAGGTCCATTTGTGGCCGATCACCTTCTCACCAAAATCGAGACCCTGAATGCTAAGGGTGATAAGCAGGTTATCAAAACCTGGTCTCGTGCCTCAACAATTTTGCCTCAGATGATTGGGCATACGATTGCCGTTCATAATGGCAAAACTCATATACCCGTCTATGTTACGGAACAGATGGTTGGTCATAAGCTAGGTGAATTTGCGCCCACGCGCACCTTTCGCGGCCATGCCAAAAGCGATAAGAAGGCAAGGAGATAAGCACAATGCTACTAGCAATGGATGAAGTGCAAGCGGTCGCCAAGTACATCCGCATGTCACCCCATAAAGTCAGACGGGTACTTGATCAAATCAGAGGGCGTACCTATCGCGATGCTCTGATGATCCTAGAGTTTATGCCCTATCGTTCTTGTGAGCCAATTACAAAGGTTTTGCGTTCTGCCGTGGCAAATGCTGAACACAACAACGGTATGGATCGAACGAACTTGATTATTAGTCAAGCCTATGCCGATATGGGATCTAGCCTCAAACGGTTCCGTCCCCGTGCACAAGGTCGAGCTTATCAAATTCGTAAGCCGACTTGTCACATCACAATTGTAGTTAGACCAACGCAGGAGTCATAACCCATGGGTCAGAAGATTCATCCCACTGGTCTACGCTTGGGTATTACGCAACCCCACCTATCCCATTGGTTTGCAAGTGGTGAGCGCTATCCCTTACTAGCCGAAGAAGACTATAAGATTCGCACATATGTTGAGAAAACGCTCAGCAGTGCAGGTATTGCCAAGATTTTGATCGAGCGTAAAGCCGATCAGGTCGATCTTGAAATCCGTACTGCTCGTCCCGGTGTTGTCGTGGGGCGTGGTGGCGCAGGCATTGAGCAGTTGCGGGTCGGCTTAGTTAAACACTTGTCCCAAAACGAAGGTATGCGCAAGTCTGGCACCAGTCAGATTCGGATCAATGTTGTTGAAGTAGCTCGCGTTGATGCGGAAGCCCCACTAATTGCTGAATACATCGGCCAACAAATTGAACGTCGTGTTTCCTTCCGTAGGGTAGTGCGCCAAGCAATTCAAAGAGCTCAACGCGCTGGTATTGAAGGTATTAAAGTGCAAATTGGCGGTCGCCTAAATGGAGCAGAAATTGCTCGCACTGAATGGGTGAGAGAAGGCAGAGTACCTCTGCACACGCTCAGAGCTGATATTGACTACTCATATAAGACAGCTCAGACCATCTACGGTGTAATTGGTATCAAGGTTTGGATTTTCAAAGGTGAGATTATTGCGGGTGAAGAAGCCGCACCACCCCAAAATCAGCCTCGCCGCCGTCAACAACGCCGTCGTCCTCAATTTGAAGATCGTTCCGGAGCAGAGGGGTAAAGCCATGTTAAGTCCCAGACGAACAAAGTTTCGCAAACAGCAACGCGGGCGCATGTCAGGCCCTGCAACTAGAGGTAATGCTATCGATTTCGGTGATTTTGCCATGCAAGCGGCCGAACCTGCATGGATCACTGCAAGACAAATCGAAGCCAGCCGACGGGCAATGAATCGCTACATTCGTCGCGGTGGCAAAATCTGGATTCGTATTTTCCCAGATAAGCCCGTTACCCAACGTGCAGCGGAAACCCGCATGGGTTCAGGTAAAGGCGCTCCAGAATTTTGGGTGGCCGTAGTTAAACCAGGTCGAGTCATGTTTGAAGTGGCTGGCGTAACTGAGGAAATTGCGAGAGAAGCAATCCGCTTAGCTGACGCTAAAATGCCAATCAAAACTAGATTCATTAAGCGTGAGAAGGATTAAGTCAATGGCACTACCAAACATTCAGGCAGCTAATGGGCTCTCCGACGAGGATCTGCAAAGTGCGATTCTCGCAGTCAAGAAAGAGCTCTTTGATTATCGCCTCAAGATAGCAACTCGTCAGACCGTCAAGCCCCACATGTTTGGTCATGCCAAGCATCGTTTGGCCCAGCTAATGACTGTCGAGCGCGCGCGGCAAATCCAAGCTCAAGTGACAGGAGAAGAATAAGATGGCAGTAAAAGAGAAAGTAGGTCTAGTCGTTAGCGACAAGATGGAAAAGACCGTAGTAGTTGCGATTGAGAATCGTGCTCCTCATCCAAAATACGGCAAAATTGTCGTCAAAACCAAGCGGTTTAAAGCCCATGATGAGGGAAATAAGTGCAAAGAAGGCGATCGCGTTCGCATTCGTGAGACGCGCCCTCTCAGCCGCACAAAGCGCTGGGCAGTTACCGAAATTCTTACAACAGATCGCGGCTAGCGTTTATTAATAGCTCTTTAGGCTTTTAGTTTCTGGATACAAGTTAGCAGCAAATTAGCGGTAAAGCCAAAGCAATTAGCCAAAAGACAGAGGAAAAACACATGATTCAACAAGAGACATACTTAAATGTGGCTGATAACAGCGGTGCTAAGAAATTGCTTTGCATTCGTGTTCTCGCTGGTGGTAACCGCAAATTTGGCGCAGTCGGTGATGTAATTATCGCTACTGTAAAAGATGCTACACCTAACATGCCAGTCAAAAAATCTGATGTAGTTAGAGCTGTGATTGTCCGTACGCGCAGTAGCATTCGTCGCGATAGTGGCATGACCATTAGATTTGATGATAACGCAGCAGTAATTATTACCCCAGAGGGAAATCCCAAGGGTACACGGGTATTTGGACCTGTCGCGCGGGAGCTGCGTGATAAAAACTTTACCAAGATTATTTCCTTAGCACCGGAGGTACTGTGAAATGTCGTTTAAGCCAACAACAAAGTTAAGAGGTAATCGCACCTCCTTTAAGATGCATATCAAGAAAGGAGATACAGTTCAGGTGATCTCTGGAAGTAGTAAAGGTAAAGTTGGTAAGATTTTGCAAGTTCTGCCAGGTACTAGCCAGGTAGTGATTGAAGGAATTAACACAAAAACTAAGCACGTGAAGCCTCAGCGCGAGGGCGATGCTGGTCAAATTGTCACCCAGGAGTTCCCGATCCACAGCTCCAAAGTCATGCTTTATTCCGAAAAAGAGAAAGTATCAAGTCGAGTTTGCTATACCTTTACCGAGGCGGGTAAGAAGGTGCGCATGTTAAAGAAAACAGGAGAAATCCTGGATTCTTAATCGCCTGTTTATCACTCCTGACCAAGACCAGGAATTCATACTTTTAGAGTTATACAAATGTCCAATCGATTTAAAGACTCCTATAACAATCAAGCTGTACCAAAGCTGACCGAGCAATTCAAGTATCAAAATGCGCACCAGGTGCCCAAGTTTGATAAGGTCGTGATCAACCGCGGCCTGGGTGAAGCAGCTCAAAATGCCAAGTCTTTGGAAGCTTCTCTGTCAGAGCTTGCGATCATTACAGGTCAAAAGCCAGTGGTCACTAGAGCTAAAAAAGCTATTGCTGGTTTTAAGATCAGGGAAGGTATGCCCATCGGTATGATGGTCACCCTGCGACAAGAACGCATGTATGCCTTTTTAGATCGCCTTATCAACTTTTCCTTACCTAGAATTCGTGACTTTCGCGGTGTCAACCCCAAGAGCTTCGATGGTCGAGGTAACTACACGCTAGGTGTGCGCGAACAATTGATATTTCCAGAGATCAGCTATGACAGCATCGATCAGATTAGGGGTATGGACATTTCGATCATTACCACAGCAAATTCGGATGAAGAGGGACGTGCTCTGCTCAAAGCGATGAGCATGCCCTTTCGTGAACTATAAGCGGGATCAATAGGAGATATAGATGGCAACCAACGATACCATCGCCGATATGCTGACGCGCATTCGTAATGCCAGTTTAGCAAGACACCAAGTTACGGCGATTCCTGCAACTAAAATGACATTGAGTATTGCACGCGTACTCAAGCAGGAAGGTTATATTGCTGATTTTGAAGAGGTAGGTGAAGGTATTGACCGTCGCCTGATGCTCTCACTCAAATATCAGGGTAAAACCCGTCAACCAATCATCACCACACTAAAGCGCGTCAGTCGTCCTGGTTTGCGGGTGTATTCAAATCATAAGGACTTGCCTAGAGTATTAGGTGGGATTGGGATCGCGATTATTTCTACATCCCAAGGCATTATGACTGATCGTGAAGCCCGCCGTCAGGGTGTGGGCGGTGAAATACTCTGCTTTATTTGGTAATCATTACTCAACAACTAACGGCTAAAGTCTATGTCTCGTATTGGTAAACGCCCAATTCCTATTCCTAACAAAGTGACAGTCACGATCGCCGGACAGCATGTCACAGTTAAAGGTCCTAAGGGTGAACTACAGCGCACCCTACCCAGCCAAGTGGAAATTGTACAGGATAAGGACGATCTTCAGGTAAATCGCTGTAACGAATCTCGCCCAGCCAGACAATTGCATGGCCTGTGTCGTACCCTTGTTGCCAATATGGTGGAAGGAGTGTCTGATGGTTTCCAACGTCGCCTTGAAATTCAAGGTGTTGGTTATCGCGCTCAAGTTCAAGGAACTACTTTAGTCCTGAATGTGGGCTATAGCAACCCTGTCCCAATTGAAGCCCCTAATGGGATTCAATTGGCGGTAGAGGGTACTACCAATGTGATTGTCAGTGGCATTGACAAAGAAATTGTTGGCAATACCGCTGCTAAAATTCGGTCAGTAAGACCACCTGAAGTATATAAGGGCAAAGGTATTCGCTACGCAGGTGAAGTTGTCAGACGTAAAGCAGGTAAGACAGGTAAGAAGTAAAAACTAGAACTCGCAACTAACAACGGTAAATGCTATGAAAGTTAGCCATAAACAGGCAAATCACAGTCGTCATCGACGTATACGTCGCCGCCTTTCAGGTACGGCTGAACGCCCACGTCTAGCAGTATTTCGCTCTAACCATCATATTGTTGCTCAGGTGATTGATGATGTTGGACATCATACCCTGGCTGCTGCCTCGACTCTGGAAGCCGATCTCAAGTCAAGCTTAGAATCAACTTCCAACTGTGATGCATCAGCAAAAGTTGGCGAACTCGTAGCTAAACGGGTACTAGCGCTTGGTATTTCCCAAGTGGTATTCGATCGAGGAGGTAACTTATACCATGGCAGAGTTAAAGCTCTGGCAGAGGCAGCCCGTGAAGCTGGGTTAGATTTTTAACGGTTATTCTATAAACAAACAATAACTAGCAACTGATAACAAAAAAATGGCAGAACGTAGAAAAGATCGTAATAGTCGCGGCAGTGGCGGACCTGAGTCAGAAAATTCTGACGATAAGCGCAAAGGTAAACGTGGCGACTCCAAAAAGGGTGGTGATCGCAATCGTGCCGAGAAAGATTCTGAGTGGCAAGAGCGCGTTGTGCAAATTCGACGCGTTACCAAAGTTGTTAAAGGTGGTAAGAAGCTCAGCTTTAGAGCGATCGTGATCGTTGGCAATGAAAAAGGTCAAGTCGGTGTCGGCGTTGGCAAGGCTAGCGACGTGATCGGTGCTGTCAAAAAAGGTGTCGTTGATGGCAAAAAGCATCTAATTCAAGTACCCCTAACCAAGTCTGATTCTATCCCCCATCCTAGCAGTGGTGTAGGCGGCGGTGCCAAAGTGATGATTCGGCCTGCTTCCCCAGGTACTGGCGTAATTGCTGGTGGTGCTGTTCGTACCGTTCTAGAACTTGCTGGAGTCAAAAATATTTTGGCAAAACAACTGGGTTCTGGCAATCCGCTGAATAATGCTCGTGCTGCTGTTAGCGCTTTGTCGTCATTGCGGACATTTAGAGATGTCGCTAAAGCTAGAGAAGTAGCACTTGAGACGCTTTATAGCTAAACACACAACTAACAATCGATAACCAGATATGAAAATCGAAGATTTAAGACCACAAGTAGGTGCTAAGCACCGCAAGCGCCGCATTGGACGTGGTATTGCGGCTGGTCAGGGCGCAAGTGGTGGTTTTGGTATGCGCGGTCAAAAATCGCGTTCTGGTAGACCGACAAGGCCAGGATTTGAAGGTGGTCAAATCCCCCTTTATCGACGCTTACCAAAGTTAAAGCATTTTACGATTGTCAATCCTAAGCACTTTACTGTGATTAATGTTGATAGCCTGGCCCAATTGCCTAAGGGTAGTGAGGTAACCTTGGCATCATTGATGGAATCAGGCATTGTTACCCAAGATGATGGGCCCTTAAGGATTTTAGGAAGAGGAGAGCTGAAGGTAGCGCTTAATGTGCATGCTCATTCTTTCACCGCCGGAGCTAAGAGTAAAATTGAAGCATCTGGTGGCACATGTACCGCTGGCGTTTACTAGTGCCGTAGAATAGAGAATATGTTATTTCGTTTACTCCTCACAAGTTGCAAGGCAAGAGTGGCATGGTAATCAGTAAAGGCAAATCGCCATCAGCGCAAGAGACATTTATGCAGATGGCTCAGTCAACTGGGCTTAGGGACAGATTGCTAATCACGGTTGGCATACTGATGTTAGTGCGGCTGGGCATTTTTCTGCCTTTGCCAGGAGTTGACAGGAATATTTTCAGCGAGGCTGTTCAAGGTAATCAGATTATTAGTTTCCTTGATATTTTCTCGGGTGGTGGACTCTCTGCATTAGGTATATTTGCGTTAGGTATTATTCCCTACATTAATGCCTCGATTATTCTCCAACTGATGACCGCAGCTTTACCTACCCTTGAAAATTTGCAAAAGAACGAAGGTGAAGCTGGTAGGCGCAAAATCTCCCAATACACCCGATATGTAGCCCTAGGATGGGCTTTACTACAAAGCTTTGGTATAAGTTTCTGGTTGCAGAGTATAGCTGGGACTAATGGGCCTGCGGTCGCATCCCCTGGGACAGGCTTTATTATTCAGTCGATGCTGGCTTTGACAGCAGGTTCGATGTTTGTAATGTGGGCCAGCGAGCTGATCACGGAAAAGGGCGTTGGTAACGGAGCTTCACTGCTGATTTTCATCAGCATTGTGGCTGGTCTGCCTAAATCTCTTAGTAGCACGATCGCATTTGCTCAGGCAGATAGTTCGAAGGTTGGGGGGGTTATCCTCTTGCTTTCGGTATTTTTGGTCATGATTGTCGGCATTGTGTTTGTTCAAGAAGGGACGAGACGGATTCCGATTGTATCGGCTAGAAGACAAGTAGGTCGCAAGCTGTTTCGCGAACAGGCTAATTATTTGCCTCTGAAACTTAATCAGGGTGGCGTTATGCCAATTATTTTTGCTTCTTCAGTTCTACTATTGCCAGCATCTTTGGGCGAGCTCGCTAAGAATAACAACGTTCTCTCAGAAATCTCTAAATTTTTGTCTCCTGACAGTTGGGGCTATGTAGCCTTATATCTGGTATTGATTTTAGGATTTAGCTTTTTCTACTCTTCACTAATTATTAACCCTGTTGACTTGTCACAAAATTTGAAAAAGATGGGTTCTAGCATACCTGGGATTCGTCCTGGCACTGCTACTTCTACCTACATAGGTGGAGTGTTAAATCGACTCACGTTCTTAGGTGCTATTTTCTTGGGTGCGATCGCGGTTGTGCCAACAGCCATAGAACGAGCTACTGGAGTTAGAACTTTTCAAGGTATTGGTGCTACTTCCCTCCTGATCCTGGTTGGTGTGGCGATCGAGACTGCTAGGCAGATTCAGACCTATGTGATTTCTCAACGTTACGAAGGGATGGTTAAGCAGTAATGCCCAGAATTATTCTGATGGGTCCACCAGGCGCGGGCAAGGGAACTCAGGGTGAAATATTAGCTCAATCTTTTGGTGTGCCTCGCATTGCTCCAGGTGATATTTTTAGATCTGAAATTAGTCAAGGGACAGAATTAGGTCAACGTGTAAAAGCCTACAATGACACTGGGGCTTTAGTCCCTGATGAGGTTGTAATTGAGGTGATGCGCAGTCGATTTTCCCAAGGCGACACTAGTTCTGGTTGGCTACTAGATGGCTTTCCCAGAACCTCTGCTCAGGCAAAAGCACTGAACGAGTTACTAGCTGAGTTAAACCAAAAATACGATTATGTCGTTAATCTAGATGTGCCTGATGAAACTCTCATTCAGCGCTTAACTATTCGTTCTGGTGAGCAAGGTCGATCAGATGATAATGAACTGGTAATTAAGAATCGTTTAAAGGAATACTACGAGAAAACTAGACCTTTGCTAGAATTCTATGGCCAGGATGTAACTCAAATTGATGGTACCCCGTCACTGACTGAGGTAACCGAAGCTATCAAAGCTAAACTGTCACAATCTTAAGAATTGGAGAAATTGTTTGTCTAAACAAGATGTCATTGAAATGGAAGGTACGGTGACCGATTCACTGCCAAATGCCATGTTTCGAGTTGACCTGGACAATGGTTTCAATGTCCTGGCGCATATTTCAGGTAAAATTCGCCGTAATTACATCAAAATTCTGCCTGGTGATCGCGTCAAGGTAGAGCTAACCCCATATGATTTAACCAAGGGGCGCATAACCTACAGATTGCGTACTCAGGGCGGCAAAAAATAGGTTGTTAGCAGGAAAGTTTTACCGAAAGTAGCTTAGAAAGCGAGATCGGAGCTTAAGTTATTGGAATCTGGCCTGGCGATCTGAGCGTTAATCTGAATTATTTTTTGCTCGGCTCCTTCTAAATAGGAGCTACACTTTTTCGTGAGCAACATTCCCTCTTCATAGAGCTTGAGTAATTCTTCCATTGGCGCATTCCCGATGTCCAGCGCCTCGACAATTTCTTCCAGGCGATTGAGTTGCTGTTCCAATGATAGTTCTGGTTGTGCCTTAGCTTTGGCCATATGAAATACTACTCCCGTTGCGTGAGGTTCTCGTTAATCTGGATGTTGTCGCAAAAGTCTTGAGGCAGTGACTCGGTCAGCAAACTAACTCGATCGATTTTGGCATATGCTACTTCATCCTGGCGAACGATTAAAATGCGCGCGCGATTTTGCAGCGATTCACGCGCGCTAATTAAGCGAGAATCATCCTGAAGGAGCGCAAAGCCACGCCGTAGAGGAGCTAGGGGATGAAGTGCTTTTGTATGAGAGGCGATCGCTTCTAGTTTATCTTTAGCACTGCGAATATGCCTATGCATTGACACCTGTAAACTAGTTTCCGCATCATCTACCTGTTGAACGTAGTTTTGTAGGCGATCGCTAAATTTATAAAAGGCATAGCTACGTGATAGGAGATCGAGTTGCTGAAGCCGATCGGATAGCAGACTTTGCATGATTCCGAAGAGCGTTTCCCTTGTTCGAGCGATTGACTGCATTATTTCCTGACTATGGCGTTGAGTTACTAATTCTGCCGCTGCGGTTGGCGTTGCGGCTCGGATATCAGCGACAAAGTCCGCGATTGTAAAGTCGGTTTCATGTCCTACTGCCGAAATAATTGGAATTGCCGAATTATATATAGCCTGAGCCACGATCTCAGTATTAAATGCCCAAAGATCTTCTATGGAGCCACCACCACGCCCCACGATCGCCACATCCGCATCAGTTTGATTGAGGGCAGCAATCGCGGCAGCGACCTCAGCAGGGGCAGCCTCGCCCTGAACAATGGCGGGACAAAGATAGACTGTACAGTGCGGCGATCGCCGTTTTAAAGTGCTGAGAATATCCTGCAAAGCTGCACCTGTAGCCGAAGTCACCACGCCGATCCGTAAAGGTAAATTGGGCAAGGCACGTTTGCGCTGGAGATCGAAAAATCCCCTGGCGGCAAGATCTTGCTTCAGTGCTTCAAATGCAAGGTAAAGGTCTCCCTGCCCCATAGGAGCGATCGCCTGACAGTCAATTTGATACTTGCCTCTGATCGCGTAGACGCTGAGATTGCCCCTAACGATTACAATCATGCCGTCAGCGATCGTCAAATCTACGGTTCGGCTATTCCACAACACGCAATCAATTTGAGCGCCCTCATCCTTAAGCGTAAAGTAGCGATGCCCTGAAAATGCGACTGTAAAGCCAGATACCTCGCCCGATATGCTCACCGCACCAATGCCTGATTTAAGGATTTGGGTGATTCTCTGAGTTAAGACAGATACACTAATCGTGAGATTTTCTTGTTGGTAATTCATCGCAGTCCAAGGTCAAGCGTCCCATTGTCACCCAAAAGTATGGTTACGGATATGCTAAGTTAAACGCAGTAGTACGCGGGTGTAGTTTAGTGGCAAAATGAAAGCTTCCCAAGCTTTAGTTGCGGGTTCGATTCCCGCCATCCGCTTCCCCAAAAGTTATTTGAAATAACGATCGCAAAGAGGAGGAAAAGCTATGGCGATCGCCTAGACCCTACCGCGAAGCATTTGTGCCATTTCGTTAGGACGCGGTGAATTCTCTACCGCAGTTTCCTCAGTAATTCGACCATCTTCATATAGCTTGTAGAGCGATTGATTCATCGAACACATGCCATCAAAGTTGCTCTTGGGGATGATTGACTCAATTTCATCGATCTCAGCCCGCTTAATATAGTCCCGAATCGTATCACTATTAATCATAATCTCGTGAGCTGCTGCCCGTTTGCCATCAGTGGTACGAACTAGAGTTTGCGCGATTACACCTACAAGTGTCTCCGCTATTTGGTCGCGCATAGGAGCCTGCTGATCTGGCTCGTAGAGATTAAGGATACGCTCGATGGTTTTCACGGCGCTATTGGTGTGTAAAGTGCCAAATACTAAGTGCCCAGTCTGCCCAGCTTTTAGCGCAGTATTCACAGTCTCCTTATCACGCATTTCCCCGATCAGAATAATATCTGGATCTTCCCGCAGAGATGCTTTGAGCGCGTTGTCAAATTTATGCGTGTGGATCCCTACTTCCCGCTGCTTAATTAAAGCTTTCTTACTCTGGTGGACAAACTCAATCGGATCTTCAATCGAGATCAGATGTTTTGGCATTTCTGTATTGATGAAGTCAACCATTGCGGCTAGCGTAGTTGACTTGCCGGAGCCTGTAGGCCCTGTCACTAAGATTAACCCTTTGTGGGTGTAGCACAGCTCGCGAAATACCTCAGGCAATCCCAGCTGTTCGAGACTCAACATCTTCAGTGGAATTAGCCGCATGACCATAGCTGGTCCGCGTAGGGTCTGAAAGACGTTAATCCGACAACGGGCAAACTCGTATTGGGTAGCACCATCATATTCAAATGTGTCTTTGAAATGTTGGATGTTCTTATCATCCATTACCTCTGACAGCCATGAATAAAAGGTGCCTTCATCAGGAGTAGGATAGTTCTCCTGAATCACCATTAGCCCACGTGACCGAAATCTAACCTGTTCGTTGACACCAAGGTGGAGGTCAGAACATCCTTGCTCAAAAGCATCTTTTACCAGCTGTTCTAAGCTAGGTTGCCCAGCATGACGTGGATTAATATGAGGGACTTGTAAAGATGGCGGCGGGCCTGGGCGGACAGCAGCGCGTGGTAGTGGCGTTGCTGGTGTCATCACATTCTGAACGTTCTGAGTGCTTTGCTGCCTGCTAGTATTAGCATCTAATCTGGTTGACTGAGGCTGCGCTGGTGGTGGAATAGAGGGCATAGAAATATTCTCTGGGCGTACAGGGGGGATATTACCTTGTGACGGAACTGGCATTGGTGGGAGGCCGAATTGAGTCTTAGCAAAAATTTACTATTTAGCAACTTTGTTCCGAGCTTACCCAAAAAACAACCATTTCTATAACTTGATCGGCTAGAAATATATTAGCCGTTGTAGAATCTATAATCAAAAGTGAATTCATGAATATTCTTTCCGCGCTGCGATCGCAGTCAAGTTCTTCAGACAAGGCCAAAGCTAAATCCTCCTCCCAGCCAGGGCCAAAGCCATCTAAGGGCATTGAAATTAAATCTCGACGCGAAGTCGAGCTGATGAGGGAGTCGGCATTGATCGTTGCCACTGTACTCAAGGAGATTTCCCAAATCATTGCACCAGGCATGACCACCCGCGATCTCGACGCCCATGCCGAAAAACGTATCCGCGAGATGGGAGCTGTGCCCAGCTTCAAGGGCTATCATGGCTTCCCTGCTAGTATTTGTGCCAGCATCAATAATGAAGTTGTACATGGTATCCCCAGTGCCAGACGCATGGTCAAAGCTGGAGATATTGTCAAAGTTGACACGGGAGCCTATAAAAATGGCTTTCATGGGGATTCTTGCATCACCTTAGCCGTTCCACCTGTGAGCGATCGCGCTGCCAAGTTGGTGCGGGTGGCGGAAGAAGCTCTGTTTAAGGGCATCGAGCGCGTAAGAGCTGGTAGTTACCTATTGGATATTGCTGGTGCGATTCAAGATCATGTGGTTGCTAATGGCTTTAGCATCGTGGAAGACTTCACGGGTCATGGCGTGGGACGCAATTTGCACGAAGAACCGTCGGTATTTAATTTTCGCACTCACCAGTTACCGAATGTGAAACTACGGGCTGGGATGACGCTGGCGATCGAACCAATCGTGAATGCTGGTTCGAAAACTGTTCGCATTCTCAGCGATAAATGGACGGCGGTAACGGTGGATAATCAACTGTCAGCTCAATTCGAACACACGGTTTTGGTAACTGAAGATGGATACGAAATCCTTACCGATCGCAGCAAGGTCTAGATCTTTAATACTGTGCACCGACAGATGGTAAAGCCTGGCTAAATGGTGGGAATCTCTCAGCTCGCGCCCTTCGTGGTGGCTCGTGGGACTACGATGCCAAATACTGTCGTTCGGCGCGGCGCAACTGCCTCAATGCGGATCTCAGGGGCAGCAATTTTGGTTTTCGTGTCGTAGCGTCTGTAGCTCGTATGTGAGGACTACCAAAGATTCAGCGTCGTAGTGGGAATGCTGCGCTCGCAGATGGTGCCAGTCCAGACCTGTGTCTGAGATGTTGGTAACAGCATCCAGATATAGCAACGGACGAGGCTATTCGGACAGATTTAGGCTTTAGATAAACAGATCGAGCTAGAGAAATTAATCACCCTGCCCAGGAATAGCTAGCCTTCGGATCAGGTCACGCAGCAACCCATCTCGTCCAGCCGCGATCGCTGCATGTGCAAGATAAGCAGATGTAACTTCATGGCAATTTGCTCGTTCATGATGCCATTAGCCTTTGTTCTAAAACCTGAGTGGCAAGTTGTCGCTCGCGTATGCGACCAACCCGAATTGCATCAACTAGGCATAGCATCTCATATAATTCTTGGTCTTGTTTCGCTGCTTCCGGTACGGATTTGTAGAGTGGGGCGATCGCCTGACCTTTTACGGTGCCATGCCGATCTGCCCATACGTAAATATCATTTGGGTTAGAAACTACTTGACTCTTGAGGGGAGCAGCAGAATGCGCCGTTGGCATACCTCGACTGAGCGCGCCTGGTCGAGCAAAGAAGGCATATCTGATGCCGTGAATGAGAAACTCCAGTAAGGGTTGATTTCTGACTTGTCTTGATTCTGTGGCATACAAGCCAGCTGCTGCACTGCGCTGCAAAGCTGCATGAACCTCTGACGCACTCATGTAAAGACTTTTAGCAAGTTCGGTATATGTCCATTCAGCTTTTTGCCAAGTATGTAACTTGAGCAAAACCAAAATATCTTGAGGCTTTAGCATGGATGGTATCTTTGCTTATCTAGCCTTACTCAATCTCAATTCTACTCTTATATTCGTTATTCGCAAATAGCGAATACAAAATCTCGGCCCGATCTAATTTTTTGCTTTTTTGGTGCTATGTCCCACGCAAGAGACGTTCTAAAATCACTCAGATTTGCTCCTTTTGGATGTCAAGGCAATCGTTGATATTCCTAATTTCTATGCGTTTATACGCCGTGACTCACCATTGTTTAGCGATCGCTGCAAGCCACTTGCTTCAGTCTGCTCATAATGCTACTCAAGTGTTTAGCTGTAATCACTGGCTCTCTCGGCGTGATCGCCTCCAGGTTCGGGGAAACCCCTAGGTCATCACAGGGACAGACCTGAGCTACTTGCGGTCCCATTCCAACGGGCACTGGCATTGCACAACGCGCACAGGCAATCACCTCC
>JANMRU010000221.1:0-8345 GCA_031388585.1 Pseudanabaena sp. SOY_30_concoct_251
ACCAACACCACGACTAACAATCTTGGTGACCCCATCAAAATCTAGCACTATGGCACTGAAGCTTTTTTCTAGGTAAGGAAACAAGGTGGTAAGCTGCGCTTGGTTAATGTTGGCAAGTATGGCCGATCGCTTTATATTCAAGGCGTACATTTAGTTGCTGATGTGCCTGAATTAGAAGGATTCGAGCCTTAATATTCAGGTAAATTCAGGCAAACATTTCGGGACAGAGAAAGCGTAGTTCGGCGTTTAATCTGGGTAGTTGCGATCGCATTTCCAGATACCATTCGCGGCGAGTCTGGTAATGCTGGCTCATCAGGCGGTTTTCTGCTACCCACTCATAGGCGCGATCGGCTAACTGCTGCCGTAGCGAAGCATTTACGATTAATTCATCTAATTTCTCTGCGAAATCATCGGTGGAGTCATAGATCAGTCCAGTTTCGCCCGCCAAAATCGTATCGGCATAGACAACGGGACTGGCAAGGGCAGCGACACCATGCCCCGCATATTCCAGAAATTTTAGATCCGACTTCATGCGATTAAACTGGGTATCGCCCAAAGGCAAGATGCCGATATTACAGGTATGCAGCGTGGCCTGATATTCTTCATAGGGGCAAAAGGGTTGAAATTGTTTTTGATCGGTTTCTAGGGCATCAAAAAATTCGCGATCGTGGATTACTCTTGCTACAACATGTTTATGCTTGCTCAGTACGCGATTTAGAGCTGGCATCAGTGGTTGCCAATCATTCTGTCGATTTAAGGCACCAAAAAATAGTTGTACAGGCTCTCGATCTATATGCTGGCGTTTTGGCGGTAGATAGGCCAGTTGATTCGCAAATGCTTTGACATTGGGATTAAACTGTTTTAGATGCTCAGCTAGCTTCTCTGTACTCGTTTGGATGCAATGAGAGCTAATGAATAGTAGAAACTTATTATCAGCATTCTCTGGCCAAAAATAGGGGTCGTCGTCATGCTCAGCCACAATCAAAAAGTTGCGTTGTAAAATTGCCTGCTGCCTTTTGATGTCTTGGGGATATAACAATAAAGCTCTCTGCCAAATAAATACTTTTTCTTCCTCTGGCAGGGCCATGGCCAAATTGATCGGCTGATTCCGCAAAATATTAATATTGCGCGTACCTGGAATTGTCGAAGTGAAGTTACTCGGCTCGTAGACGCGGATGCGAGCACAGCCTGCGGCGGCAGCAATAAAAGTTTGAACGAATAAGCGCGATTTAATTGGCGATTTTGTGGCTCTAACTACAAAGGCTTGGGCGCGAGCGATCTTTTGAAAGCGATCGCTTTGTACGCCCAAGTATTCGACCAAGGGGGTAATTAGAGTTTGAAATTTCTCAAACTGTTGACTTTGCTCCTGTGATAGTTGAGGATAATCGGTCTGAATCTCATATATGTGTAGACCAGCCGCAACAAACATCTTCTCGATCGTTTCCAGCGTGGCGAAGTAAATTTGATTCGGAGCAGTTATAAACTCAGGCTCGCTATCCCATACACCCCGTAAAAACTTAGAGATTCTTAGCCAGTACTGCGGATTAGGCATATACACCAAGAATTGACCGTCATCTTTGAGCCACTGACTATGTTGTCTTAAATAATTCTCAAGATTTGCTACGTCGCCCAATACATTACCGAATGCAATACAATCTACCTCACCCAAAAGTATAGGTAATTGGGCGATCGCATTCACAACCGCATCCAGACGTGTAGCCGCGATCGCAGATGCATCGGCATTAGTCTCAACCCCAAAGTATTGACAGTGGGGATTGATCCGTTTATAGTTTTCGCCCATCATGCCATTTCCACAGCCAATCTCAACAATAATGCTGGCGTTCGCAGGCATCAGTCTCAACATCAAATCGGGGTATGAACTTTTGGGTGTCTCGGTCATAAATTTCCCACCAGGAGTCTGCACAGGTTACAACATTTTGCAGGTGCGATCGCCATCCAATTTGGCTTGCCATAAATAGACAAATATAAAGCTTGCCTAAATAGGCTTAAATTCGGTAGTATAATAAGCTGTCGCAATAAATCTCGTGAGCAATAATGGCTAAGAAAAGTATGCTGGAGCGCGAAAAGAAGCGCGCAAAGATGGTTGCAAAATATGCACCCAAAATGGAGGCGTTAAAAGAACAACTATCTTCAACTGAGTTGTCCCAGCAAGAAAAGATTACCTTGCATCGCGAGTTGCAACAAATTCCCCGCAATGCTAATCCTACCCGCCAACGCAATCGTTGCTGGTTAACTGGTAGATCGCGCGGTTACTACAGAGATTTTGGGTTGTCTCGCCACGTTTTCAGAGAAATGGCTCACCAAGGTCTGCTACCTGGTGTCACCAAGTCTAGCTGGTAAGTTGGCAACGTTCCGGTTGAGCGGCTGTTAACAACATCTGACACAAAACCGTCCAACCTTGCCAGTCCCGCTCCAAGTGGGGTTGAGCTTGCTCTGCTACATAATGCTGACTGAGTAAGCACTAATTGCCGTATCCACTGTTGCAATTATCAGACCATTTTGTAAGGCTTGACAGATCAGCATTCTGTCAAACGGATCGCGATGAAATGGGGGCAACATAGCCAACTGCATCACACTGCTTTCATCCAAAGCAAGACTGACAATTTGATGAAGATCTCGCTGCTTGGGTAAATAGGTTTCGGGATGCTCAGGCAAAGGTAGCTTGCCCGACTGATACTTGACAATGGCTTCCCAGACTGAAATTGAACTCAGATATACCTCATTGTCTGGATCGCGAATTGCATCCCGGACATCTGGGGATAACTGGGTGTCACCACTGATGAACCACAAGAAGATATGCGTATCGAGCAAAATCCTCATTTGCTCTCGAATGCGCTCAAAATCTCTTCTGGCAAAGACGCATCAAAATCGTCAGGAACGTTGAATTCACCAGCACACAAACCGAATGGTCGTTGCTGCTTACCACTCGACGAGACGGGTCTCAGTTCTGCGATCGCCTTGTCTGCTTGAACAATCACAAATGTTTCACCTGCCTCCACTTGGCGCAGATACTTTGAAGGATCGCGCTGAATTTCATCAACTGTCACACTTAACATAAAAAAAGCCTCTGTTTAAATTGGTATAACTAAGGATGTACGAGCCAAGCCCGCTGGATGGGCTGACTGAGGGTTTGCACTAAAGGAGACAACTGGGTGATTTCTTGCAAGCCATGTGCGGTTTGGATTTCAATCCCCTGTTGATAGAGCGTGTAACCTTTGGTGAGAGCTACTCTAATTCCATAATAATATTGAGGATCGAGTCCCTGACTTTTGGGTCTACTTTCAAGTTTGGCTTGTAAATCTTGCCGCTCTGCTTCGCTGTAAGCACTTATATCCGTGGTTTTGAGAAGATCTCGATCTAAGAAACGACGACACAGATCTGACAATATCTCATCTTCACAGTAGCGCCAACGATGAACATGATAGGTAAAGACAATATCATCGGCGGCTAAGTAGGTAGGACAATCTAGAGTCTGTGGATCTTGAGATAGCCAGGCTAACACGATTGGATCGGCTGCGATTTTCCCCAACTGTAGGAGTAATCTGGCTCTGGCAAAGATTTTGTCAAGTGTGAATCGTGCCGCTAAGTTCTTGGGGTGGTTATAGACTTGCAAATACATGAAGTACCGCACAGTTAGATAGTGCTCGATCGCCACTAAACCTTTTCTTGTCACTACCAGGCGTTGCGTGACTGGGTCGTAGCTCATCGCCATCAAAATTCTATCGAGGTCAAGATGACCGTATTGTGCCCCAGTGAAGTAGCTGTCTCTGAGTAGATAATCAAGGCGATCGCAATCTAGTTGGCTAGAAACTAGCTGACTGACGATTGGCAAAGGATATTGTTTGGTAAATACTTGATCTAGGGATACTAGGAGTTGGCGATCGTAGTTGGCGATTACCTCACCGATCGGCGAATCCTGAACAAGCTTGCGCGTCCATACTTCATGCTGACTGCCAAAAATCTCCTCACCCGCATGGCTAAAGGGGCCATGCCCTAGATCGTGTAGCAATGCGGCGATCAGCGTTACAGCTCGATGCGGTGCCAAAATGGGGTAAAGATGGGCGATGCGATCAAAGGCGCGTCGGGTCACGGCCATCACACCGAGAGAATGCGTAAAGCGCGAGCCTTCCGCGCCGTGAAAAGTAAAACATGCAGTATCTAGTTGTCGAATTCGCCGCAATCGTTGAAACTCAGGCGTATCGATGAGGCGAATTAAGAGTGCTTCAACCGCATCATCGCCGCTGAGCGTAATTGCTCCATGCAGTGGATCGTGATAGGTGCGAGATTTACCTGGGAGCATCGATAAATAGTGCGGAAGCGCGATGTGACGTTGATTAGTACAGGTTAATCTATATCTTGACCAACATGAGGAAAGATCGTGACTAATCCCGAAGATAACTTGGATTACTTACTGGTCGCCCAGGTTACGGATATCCATTTAACTGACGATCCGCAACAGTTAGTGATGGGTGTGAATACAGAAGATTCCTATCGCGCGATTTTGGCGGAACTGAAAGCACTACAACCTGCCCCGCACCTCCTATTGCTTACTGGCGATTTGACTCAAGATGGTAGCGAACCTGCCTACGCCAGATTGCAAGAGTCGTTAGAGACGCTGGGCATACCTGCATACTGCTTACCAGGCAATCACGACACGGTCTCAATTATGGCTAAGGAATTGAGGGGCTGTGCAGTGTATTGGAATTCCTGCCTGCAAATAGGGGGATGGCAGTTTATCCCACTCAATTCAGCGATCGCGGGACAGGTGCATGGCTATCTGTCAGCGACAAGTCTGGATTGGCTAGATCGGCAACTCGGCGATCGCCCGCATCTTCCTACCTTAATCGCCGTTCATCATCCCGTGATCGCGCTCGGTTGTGAATGGATCGATCGCAGTGGCTTGCAGAACCAGGCAGAGTTTTGGCAGATCTGCGATCGCCATCCCCAGGTTCGAGTTATTATCAGCGGTCACGCCCATCAAGAATTTGATACAGACTTCGATCTTAAAGATAGCAATAACCCTTCCAGAGCGCGTTACCTGGTTACGCCCTCAACCTGCGCTCAGTTCGCCCCCCAGACAGACGAATTTACACGCGATCGCCGCAATCCTGGATTTCGACTACTGCGCCTTTATCCCCATGGGAAAATCGAAACCGAAGTCCGCAGGCTAACGGCCCCGCTAAGCTGCAACTGAAAACGCGCTACTACAATAACCAATAACACCATCCACTTACTTAGCGTCAGCAAGACTATTCGTCCCTGCCAGTACGTCCTCCTGCAAAATATGCCGCATTTTTTCAGGTTCTTCAAACAATGGACTGTGAGCAGATTTTTCAAATGTGTAAAATCCTTTTAATGGTGTCTTTAGTTTCTCAAAATAGGATTTTGCCTCCGTGTAGGAGCAAGTGTAATCGAATATGCCTTCAAAGAAATAAACGGGAATCTCAAGTTCTGTAACCTGTTTGGACAGATTCGTGGCGAGCATCGTCTTCCACAGAAAGCTAACGCCGGAGCGGGATTTGCCGCGCCACATATTGACCTTTTCAATTAACGTATAATCTCGGCTTGTTAGCGACGGTAAAAAGATACCTGTGATAACCGAATTCATGTCATGTGTCGTGCCAATGCCAAGGCTGTGCATAGCTTCGTCGCGTAATGCAAGGTATGCATCCGGCGTACCCTCCGTCATAGTGACTGGTGCTGCCTCAAGTTTTCGTACCATTTCACTATTTCCATTCTCTTGGAACTGGTTAAGCATATATTCATACGCCAGTCTTTCAGATTTGAGCTGATCCGACATCTGAGCCACGCCAAGGTATGCATAATACAACTCCGGTGCCCGTGCAGCCACCTGTATGCCAATAAAGGTTCCGCCCGAATGTCCCATAAGATATATCTTTTCTTTCCCGAAGCGGTAGCGCAAGTAATTCGTCACCTCCAGCGTGTCAGATATCATTTGCTCCAGCGTCATCGTCTCTGGTGGAATGTCGGCACTGTAGGAGATTCCTGAACCACGCTGTTCCCACCAAACGACGGTGAAATAGTCTTCAAGCCCTGTAGGGTATCTCTGTGTAAGGAAGTAAAAAGGCAAGCCTCCATGCAGAAAAAGCAGCACTGGATGCGTTGCATCTTTGCTCTTGATAAACATCCCTTGTTCCACACCGTTGATGTTGACAAACACTTTCTCCGAAATGCTGCCCGCCAGTGGATTTCCATTTCCATCTACGAAGGGAGTCGGTTTTCCGTGGCTCCACAGCTGTAGTACGCCCACAAGGATGAGTATGCAAGCCAATATGATGGAAATTATAGTCAGCATAATAGGTAACGCCTTTCGCATAAATGATTTAATTGGGCAGTTGGCGTGATAGGGAAATTACATCTGTCACCCAGTACCCCTAGTGTGCTGCCCCAAGATTCGCCGAGTAGGTAGATTTTTTTCTCGTCGAATCGTTGGTGGAGATAATTAGTCAGCGCGATCCATCCACCGTTGGTCCAATGATCGGGAATCGCCCGACCTCAATTGCCAGCATATAGTCTAGGGGAGCCAGTGCCATCGACCAGGGCGATCGCACTGGCTCCCCGCCCCCAAACCAACCGTTAAGCTCACCATGACGATTAAAGCCTGAGATGCGGTTGCTGGACCACGGGGCATTGTATACGCAATCGTTAATCCAAGTAGTAACGTTGCCGCTGTCGCGATCGCACCCCTACACAGTAAATTTGGTTGAATTCTCATGTTGCGTTGGCCCCAGAATGATTTTGATCGGGCTTAAATAATCACTGCATCTAGCGATCGCCGAAGAGATCTTGGCATCTCAGCCCCTCGCCCGAAACGCACTACCAAATCGGGTCTGCCAGACTCCAACCCCAAAGCCCTCGCGAAATGGGGTCGTAAACTCGCTTCCTCAACAGGCTGGTTCACAAAGGCATTGCGGATGCCCAGAGCAGTAGCCTGAAGAGCAAACCGTTCGTAACAGCGACCAGCTTCGACCCAGTGAGCCTTGTCATCAACATCGGATACGAAGACGGCAATGCCTGCGGAACTGCGGATATAGCGGGTATTTTTGTCATTCTCCGGTTTTACCCGAATTAATAATTTGAATAACAGGTTCCCTAGCCAGCGAGGTATCGATGGATTTCCGGTAGTAAGTCCAGACAGTCCGTCTCCAGTGCGGGTTGCCTCGCGATCGTTAAAGCGAATCCAGGATTTCAGCTCCCTCATAAAGGCATTGTTGTTAATCTGCGCGGTATTGCCCAGCAATACATAGTCCAGAACTGTTTCCATTTCAGCTCGTTCGGTCAACATCATCACTCGCACTCCATCACCTGTCCCTGCTATTTCTATCAGCTTAATTTCTTCGTGGCTAAGCGGCTTGCCGTCATACTCGGCGCGAGTGCATTGTCGGTGTGGAATGGCCTCGAACTGTGGGGTGATGATCGCTGGCGCGGGTTCAAGCGCAATTCGCACAGCACCGTTGCGGGAGGGATCAAAGGTGAACTGCCCTGATAGTCCCTGTGCTTTGGCTGCCTGTATAAGGTTCTCAGCAGCACATCCTAAAGAGACATAAAGATGATGGTCGTCAGGATCGACCACAGGGCATCGCCGAGACAAATCTGGCAAGATTGAGATAGCACGATCTTCTAACTGAAACTTCCAACACTGGGTGTTATGGCTGGAGGCGGCAAGGGTGGCATAGTGTACAAGTTCTTTGAGTTGTGCTGTTTTCTCATTGTTCATGGTGTTAACCTCTTTTTTATTTTTATTTGGGTATGGTTACTTGAGCATGGTGATACGATCGCAAACCATGAAATGAGGACAAGTGGTAAAACGATCTGAGCCACAATCAGCACAGCAATCATAATTTTTGCTCCCTTGGCGCTTCTTCCAAACCATACCCACCTTCCATTAATTCTTGTAATCGTCTGATAAAGCGCGCTACTGGCGCACCATCCGTCACATCATGATCAAACATTACGGTCAGTCCCACATATTCGCGGATCTCAATTTGTTCGTGGATAACCCCTGGTCGTTTGGCAATCCCCCCCACCGCAATCAGCAAGGGATGAATGCCAATAGGGATGCCCCAACTCATGCCACCGCCACCGAACATACTCAGACTGGTCACGGAGACAGTACCCATCGTGCTCTTGACTAGAAAGGGATTGCGAAACAATCGTTGCCAAAAGAATAGGTCTCGGAAAAACTGCGGCAGCATCGTAAAAATTTTCATCATCCAATCGGCGCGGGGCGACTCAATCTGCACAGTCCCCGAGCCAACGGGCAATTTTTGCGCGGCGCGAATTTCTGCATGAATATCAGCAAC
>JANMRU010000318.1:0-2711 GCA_031388585.1 Pseudanabaena sp. SOY_30_concoct_251
TGCCAATCGCTGTGGCGTTTCCCAACACGTAAAATTTAGTCAAACCGACCTCGAAGCGGTTGAAGCTCCTGCCGATTGTGGCTTTCTATTCTGCAATCCACCCTATGGCGAGCGGTTGGGTAGCGATCTCGAACTTGGGGCATTTTACAAGCTTTTAGGAAATGTGATGAAGCAGCGATTTAAGGGATGGAAAGCATATATTCTGAGTGGGAACAAGCAGCTTTCCAGAACAATTGGGCTGAAATCATCACGGCAAATCCCGGTTTACAATGGTGAAATTCCCTGTCAATTGATGGAGTATGAGTTGTATTAGTTTGTGTCACTTGGATAGTGACTGTTGAGAAGAAGTTAGGTATTAAGCCGCTTAGCAAAGTTAGGAGAGAATCAAATTTACAGCAGTTTTCGATCGAGTCCACCACAAAAAGCTGGTCGCATGGGCGCAGTACCCATTCAGATTAGAGCTTTAATTAGATTGGCGACTCTTGTTCTTACCAAATCGCGCACTTCTCTAAATTTATCGATAGATTTACCCTCTGGATCTTCTAGCTGCCAATCTTCAAATATGTCTCTCGCTACCCAATCTGCGGGTAGATTTACTCCGCAGCCACACAAAGAGATCACCGCATCGTAGTCCAAGGGATTAAAATCATGCAAAGCCTTGGAGGTTTGCTGGCTAATATCAATGCCAATTTCTGCCATCACCTGTGTGGTAATTGGATCGATTTGGCTTGCTGCTAAACCGGAACTAGACCCCTCAACCTTCCCTGCTCCCAGTGTGCGAGCGAAGCCTTCGGCCATTTGAGAACGGCGAGAGTTTTTCTTGCAAACAAACATGATTTTTTTCATAAATAGATCCTTTTCAGTGTGTGTTGTGAGGGGAAATTGAATTATGCTGATTTCTCTCGATCGGAATTAGCCTCAAGAGCAAGATTGGCTAAAGCAACTATCTCTTTTGCAGACTTCTCTTTACGCTCACTGTAGCGATCGCTTAGATAATCAACCTTGTCGCGTAGAAGCACAGTGAACTTATACAGCTCTTCCATGACATCGATAACGCGATCGCGGTAAGCAGAATCCGTCATCGTCCCATCTTCTTGAAACTCTTGATAAGCTTTAGCGACCGAAGATTGATTCGGAATTGTGAACATCCGCATCCACCGCCCTAGAATTCGCAACGTATTAACGGCATTAAATGACTGAGAACCTCCACTCACTTGCATGACGGCTAAGGTTCTACCTTGAGTCGGTCGAACCGCACCTATGCTAAGGGGAATCCAGTCAATCTGGTTTTTCATGATGCCAGTGATATTGCCGTGCATCTCCGGACTTGACCAAACCTGCCCTTCAGACCAGAGGCTTAACTCGCGCAATTCCTGTACTTTTGGGTTCGTATCGGGAACGCTGCCATAGATTGGTAATTCTTGCGGATCGAAAAATCGTACTTCTGCGCCAAACTGCTCAATAATTCGAGCGGCTTCCTCTGCTAACAATCGACTGTAAGAGCGATCGCGTAACGAGCCATACAAAAACAAAATTCTAGGTGAATGCTGGAATGTATTCATTCAATACTTTTCTTTAATTGCTAGGTATAACTGTCTTCCAATCCAAACGCATGTTAGTGGAATTTTTGGGTATTTTGGGCGACATCTCGGAAGTTATGAGAAAGCTGCTTGTAAACCAGAACAGCCAATTGCGCACCTAGAATTGGTGCAACCCAATATAACCAGTGATGCTGCCATGTCCATCCGA
The DNA here is from genome assembly GCA_031388585.1 of Pseudanabaena sp. SOY_30_concoct_251. Taxonomy (GTDB): domain Bacteria; phylum Cyanobacteriota; class Cyanobacteriia; order Pseudanabaenales; family Pseudanabaenaceae; genus PCC-6802. Next base: position 1,750 of record JANMRU010000318.1, read on the forward strand.
TGAGAGCAGGCCCAAGCGATCTCGCTGGATTCATACTTGCACCCGTAATTGGCCCCATAAAGGCAGCCTCTAATCCCACAGTTAGCCCGATCGCCATACCTGCAAAACCATCTGGAGAGCGACGATCTAGGCCAGATCCCAAAATCACCAGCATCAGAATGAAGGTTATGACTATTTCCAGAACCAGAGCTTGCAGCCAGTTGTCATGCAGTGGAAGGGTAGCGCCCATATTAGCAACAGCGCCAAGCGAAAGAAGTAGCATAGATGATGCGGCGATCGCACCTGTACACTGAGCCAGGATATATGGAAATATGCGCTCCTGTGGGAAAAAACCGCTTGTCCAAAATGCAAGTGTGACAGCAGGATTAAAGTGCGCGCCACTAATATGTCCTAGCGTATAAATTAATGCGGCAACTACTGAACCGAAGACAAAACTGATACCCAGATGGGTAATCGCGCCATCACTAAGGAAATTAACCATCACTGCACCAGTTCCGGCAAACACCATGATGAATGTGCCAATAAATTCAGCAACAATCTCTCGCGAGCAGGCCGCAAATTGTTTTTGCAATTTCCCCTTCACAACTTTTGTTGATAGGTCTTCATCTTGGTCATTTATGAAAGATAGTTTAAGCTTATTTCAAGAAAAGTTGATATGTCAAGCTTGGCGATCGCAATTACGTGCAGGTAAAATCGAGCTGAAGCGTCGAAATTCGGCGAGGTATTGCTCTAAAACAACAAACTGAGTCAGGTTGAGGCTGTAGTATATCCAGCGTCCCTCCTGGCGAGTCCGAACCAGCTCAGCTTCTTTTAAAGCTTTAAGGTGAAACGATAACTTTGATTGGGCAATGCCAAGATAGCTACACAATTCGCAGACGCAGAGCTCTTGCTGGCGCAGCAGATCCAAAACGCTCGCTCTAAGCGGATCGGAGAGTGCGTGAAACCCCGAAACAATTAAAGGC
>JANMRU010000331.1:0-18553 GCA_031388585.1 Pseudanabaena sp. SOY_30_concoct_251
AATTTGCCGACTTTACAATGCGATTGGGAAATCTCGATCCGAATTTGGGACGCGAACGTCTTCCCATTAATCAGGCTTTAAAAATAGCGATCGAGCGGGTGGGACTGCTGATGCAGTATAGCTAGAATTGGCGTTCTTCTCACTCATTTTCCTGCAATAGGATTTCGGCATCCGCAGGCATACCCTCTTGTGTTTCTTCTAACCCATATCGGCCGGCCATTAGTTCTTGTAATCGTCTGACAAAGCGTGCTACAGGCGCACCGTCTGTCACATCATGGTCAAACAGTACGGTCAGACCGACGTACTCGCGGATGACAATTTGCTCGTGTAGAATCCCCGGTCGTTTAGCGATCGCTCCCACCGCAATTATCAAGGGATGGATGCCAATGGGAATGCCCCAACTTATTCCTTCTCCGCCGAACATTCCTAGGTTGGTCACGGAGACGGTACCGATCAAGCGCTTTTCTAGGAAGGGATCGTGAAATAACGGTCGCCAAAAGAACATGTTTCGTAAAAACTGCGGCATGATCATAAAGATTTGCGTCATCCAACCTGCGCGAGTCGATCCAATCTGCACTTCCCCTGATCCAACTGGCGATTTTTGCGCTGCACGGATTTCTGCATGGATGTCAGCAACAGTTTTCTCATTGGCTTTCCGAATGATGTAAGGCATTGGTAAAAACTCACCTGTAACTGTTCGTTCAATCACAATTGCCACATCCACATCATCAAAAATCACTAGCTGCCGTTTACCTTTGCGGAGGGCATGGACGTATTTGTGTTCGCTGACTGCCTGGGCAAGACACTTGACTATCCAGCCTGTAAAACTAATTCCCTCTCCAGTCTTCGCTTTTTGAGCGTGGATTGCTTCTCTTGCTGCCGTCACATCAATTTCCAATAAAATGGGGATGTGATGCTGTTGGCGACCCCAGATCATCGTATCGATAGTGGGGTTGCGGAAACGTGGAAAATCGGACTCTTTAAAGCTGCCAATCAGATCTGGTGGTTTCATCTTTGTCTCCATTCACATAAAATAGATTACTAGCGCACACTAACCTGCGTACCATCATTGATTTGCTCGTTGGGATGGAGAATGACAACTTCATCTGCGGTGAGACCAGATTGAATTTCTGCTGCAAAATTGCTGCGATGATCTATGCTCACCGATCGCCGCTGGGCGCGATCGCCTTTGACCACAAATACGCACCAGCCGCGATCGCAGCGAAATAGAGCGCTCAGAGGCACTTTCAACACGTTCTTGCCTTCCCATGTGATGATTTTTGCCTCCACTCGATAGGCATCGCCGAAGGATTTGGGCAGATCGACAAAATCACCGATCGCATTGACGCGCTGTTCCTCAACCCCTAAAGCCGAGACTTTCGTAAATGCAGCGGGTTCCACCAACCGCACCTTGGCACGTACGGGTTGAGCATCCACTTGCTCGATTAGAATTGGAGCACCGGGTTTAATCCGCTGGGCATCCGTTGACAGCACATCAATTACTAGTTCCAAATTGGCAACATCTCCCAGTTCCAAGATTGGCGTGCCATCTGTTACAAATTGAGCGCTCTTTTGCAGAATGCGGAGAACCCTTCCGTCTACGGGCGATCGAATATCAGTACGATTGGCTTCGTCGCGCAATTTGGCAAGCTCGGCCTCGGTGCTAGCAATGCGGGCATCATAGACATTGAGCAAATAATCGGGATCGGCTTGTTGTTTTTGCAGAACCACAAGCGCAGCCTTGGTGACTTCCACTTCTGAGGCTGCCGCTTGGGCAGCTAGTTTGGCTGCTTCCAGTTCCTTCGCCCTGGTGGTGGCATTCAGTTCTGCCGATTCTCGATTCTGGCGGGGAATCGCGCCGGTGGCTTCCAGTTGCCGCGCGCGATCGCGATCGCGCTGAGCCTGCACAAGTGCTGCCTGAGCTTGATCGACTTTGGCTTCGGCCTGTCGCTGGTCTGCTACGGCTTTTTGGATGCGTGTATTCGCCTGGGCTAGTGTCTCCGTCTTGGGCCGTTGGGTTGCCACTCCATCTCGCTGGGCTTTCCACTCGGCCAGTCGCCCCAGTGCTTCTTTGACCGAAGCGGTCAGGGGTAATGGCTCAATCCGCGCCACAAGCGTCCCAGCCTTGACTGGATCGCCTTCATTCAGCAGAATGCGCTCTAAATGACCGTTGGCTGGTGCGGTAATTGAATAGCGATCGCGCACACGGGTTTTGCCTTCGGCATCTACGGTTGTTTGCAGGCTACCGCGCTCAATTTTCCCGGTATCAACCCGAATCGGTGTAGGACGAAATGCCCACACAATCAATAAACAGACTGCGATCGCCAGAGCAATGTAGCCGATTTGCTTTGGTGAAGGAGTTGGGAATCGTTTCAGCAAACCATTCCGTTCGACAATCGCTTGCTGCTGGGCAGATAGATCGGGCAAGGGTAATTGTTTCATAAGAACCTCATTCTCTAGTTTTGAGAACAGCGATCAGATCTAGCCGATCGCATTGTCGCCGCACCAGCCAACCAGACACCAACCCTGCCACGACAATTACCACAAATGCAAACGCATAACTAGCACGGCTGACGACCAGCGGAAAGCGGTAGAGTTCGGTGTTGAATGCCATCGACATCAGCGCCGATAGTCCATAGCCTAAAACAAATCCCAGGGGAATCGCCGCGATCAGCAACACCGCCTGTTCTCCCAGCAGAATGACGGCAACCTGAACCTTACTGAACCCGATAATTCGCAGGGTTGCTAGTTCGCGCCCCCGTTCAGAAAGGGCGATGCGGGCAGCATTGTAGACTACTCCAAACGCAATAATACAGGCAAAAACAACCTGGATTGTCGTAACCGCTCCCTGACTCTGGGCGATCGTCTCTTGAAATTGTTGAATCATGGCTTGGCGCAGCGCCACACTGGTAACGGCGGGAGTCCGTTTTAGCTGCGTATAGAGGAGATCGAGGCGATCGCTATCCACTGCCAAAAACGCCCCGGAAATGGTTGCGCCTTCCCGCATTAGTTGATTTAAAGCATGGATATCCATGTAGGCCGATAGCCCGATTAATTCGTCCACCAGTCCAGTAACAGCTACCCTGTGAGTGGGTCTGGCTGCCTCCAATACCTCCACTGTCAGCAGATCGCCTGGTCGAACGCCAAGAATTTCCGCCATTTTGCTGGATAACAAGAGTCCATCGAGGGGAAGGTTGACCGGTTGCAGGTGGCGATCGACCAGTTGCCGCAACTCGGTGGCTGGCTCCAGTCCCATAATCGCAATCTTGTGGCTGCGATGCTCAAACTGCAGTCGGGCTGCGACCGTGCGGAATGGTTCGGCATAGAGAACTCCTGGTAAATGAGCGATTTCGTAGCGGGTGCGAGCGGGGCGCGGCTCATTGAATATAATCGTCACATCATCGCGCTGCACGGTGCGAAACTGGGCATCGATCAGATACTGCATCGCATCCTGACTGAATCCGCCCGTGACTAGCAGCGCTACGGCTAGAGCAATTCCCATAATCGAGAGGAGAGCCTGGAGCGGCTTGCGTTCCAGATTCCGCAGAATAATCCGCCCTACAGGAGACAACCAGCGTTGTAACCCCAATCTCTCTATGATTGTCCGCCGAAATTGGACTGGAGGTTCGGGACGCATCGCCTCAGCCGGGGGGAGAGAGACGGCTCGTTGCACGGCACTAAAGGCTCCCAAAATGCCTGCACCGAGACCGATCGCCATGGCGGTAAAGATCGTGGTCGGACTGACTTGGTAGCGCAGTACCGGAAATTGATAGAACTGGGTATACAGTTGAGTGAGCGCCGAGCCGAGCCAGAGTCCAGTACTGGTACCAAGCATAGCTCCCAGAACGACGATCGCCATTACGAATTTGAAGTAATGTTGACCGATCGCCCAGTTGCTATAACCAAACGCCTTCAGGACAGCTATTTGATCCCGTTGCGTGCCGATCGAACGGGTCATCACAATGTGCAGTAAAAATGCGCCAATGCCTAAAAAGATGAAGGGAATGAACGTACCGTGGGTGCGGAGTTGCGTAATTTCATCGGAGAGAAAGCGGTTGGAGATCTGATCTTCGCGGTCATAGGCTCCAAAAGCGCCGTAGGGGGCTAACAATTTGTCTAACCGAAACAGTACTTCGGCTGTGTCGGTTTTAGGCAGCACCGTGAGAGACAGATCGTTAAATGCCCCATCCATGTTAAAAGCGGTTCCCAACGCCTTTCTACCCATCCACAGCACCCCAAAGCGCTTACTGTCGGGGAAAATATCGCTGCCCCGAATTTCGTAGACATATTCCGGCGATAGGGCTATCCCCACGACCAGCAAGGACTGCCAGCGTCCATTGATTACTACTCCTAAGCGATCGCCCGGTCGGAGTCGATTTGCTTTGCCAAAGGCTTCACTCACCAGCACTTCATCAGCCTGCCCCACCTCAATGTAGCGTCCCTGACGAATGTAAAGATCGTTGAGCATGGGAGTCTGTCGCTCTGGTACCGAAATCAGTCGCCCGGTCACGGGTTCCTGCCGTCCCAACACATCCAGGGTCACGTCCACCACAACGCGGGTTTGCACCTGAGCCACCCCCGGAATTTCCTGGATTCGAGCCGCCACTGATTCTGGAGCCCGCTTTAACTGCCCAAACACCTGAGCAAAGCGATACTGGTTGTAATATGTTGCCTGAGAAAGTTGTAGCGACTCGTAGTTACTTTGCATTGCCACAAAGATGGCAATGCCACAGGCCACAACCAGGGCGATCGCAATTACCTGCCCCCACTGGTGCAGAAGGTCGCGGAGCAGTTTGCGATCGAGGGCTTTCATGGCACGACAGTAATCACAACTTTGCCCGCCGCGTGTTCTGTCTCGCTATAGGTATGGGCAGCGACGATCTCTGCTAATGGATAGCTGCGATCGATCGCCGATCGGAGTTTGCCCGCTTCAATCCAATCCTTCAGAACAGACAGATCGGCTCCTCTTGGTGCCTGAAATACAAATTTGGCTTTTTGCCCCGGCAAGAGTGCGGTTAGGGTTGCCCACAGTATGTTATCGGCATTGGGTAGCGTGGTGATGTAAATACCATTCGGTTTCAGTGCGCTCCGGCAAGCCGAAAACGATCGCTTACCAACAGCATCGAAAATAATGTCATATCGTGCGGCATCCTGGGTGAAGTCCTGTTGCGTATAGTCGATCGCGCGATCCGCACCCAAAGATTTGACCCAATCCACATTTTTCGTACTGCAAACCGCAGTGACTGTTGCGTTTAGCGCTTTGGCAATTTGCACGGCAAAGCTGCCAACCCCACCAGAAGCGCCATTCACCAGCACCGCTTGCCCAGATTGCAGATGCCCGCGATCGCGCAAGGCTTGGAGGGCTGTTAGGGCTGAACCCGGCACGGCGGCTGCCTGTTCGTGGGTCATATTGCTGGGTTTGTGAGATGCTGTCCGCTCGGGAATGGCGATATACTCTGCGTAGGCTCCGCCGGGAAGCCCGGCGTTTGCGTAAATTAAATCTCCAGGTTGGAAACGGGTAACGCGATCGCCCACTGCCACCACCTCACCCGAAACATCAAAGCCAAGCACCATTGGGAAGCGAAAACCTGGCATCAATCGCAGCATGCCCTTGCGGATTTTCCAATCGAGTGGATTAACGGAGGTCGCGTAGACTTTCACCAGCAACTGATCTGACTTGATTTTTGGCTGCTGAATTTCCTCAATGTGTAAGACTTCAGCGGCTCCGTATTGACTAATAATGGCTGCTTTCATAACTTTTCTCCTGTTCGATCATCTAAATACTTCGGCAGACCTATGTGTCTGCCCTGTCCGCGCTGATATGCAAACCGCGATGGGTTTCCATGTGTCGTTGCCTTTGAACGCGGCCGCGTTCTTGTAACCACTGAAATGCCACCAGGTTTAGTAGAAGCCCGATCGCAAACAAAATTGCCATCAAGGCGATTTGCGACCAGACGATCGGCTGCACCATCAGATCCAAGGCGAGATGCAGGAAATTTAGCACTGAATAGATTACAGTAAGACTAAAGTGAGCCAGGCGATAACGCTTGTCATCGGTAAACCCAGTCGCGATCGCGGCAAACATTGGCAGAACAAAAAAGCCCAACATCAGCCACAGAATTAAATCCATATTGACGGCGGTGGGCTCTGTATGCGCAATGTTAATCCCGTGAAACAGTGGCATCAAACCGAGTTGGGTATGAAACAGAGTGCCCAATAGAAATACAACCCAGAGAGTAATGATTTTCCCTTGTTGATTAATAGCCATATTGTTTACATCCTGGTTAATTGCGGTTAGAAAATTTCAATAAAAATGTGAATGCAAATCCGACTCACCATTCCAACTCCGATGGATTCACCTTTTGTTCGTTGCGCCGAACGTTAGTAATCTGACCGCTGCGCATTGTGACAACTCGGTCAGCCATTGCCGCAATACCTGCATTGTGGGTAATTACGGCTGTGGTCGTGCCTAGTTCGCGGTTCACCTGTTCCAGGGCATCCAGTACCAACTTGCCAGTTTGGTAATCCAGTGCTCCCGTTGGTTCATCGCATAGCAGCACCTCTGGGCGTTTGGCGATCGCGCGGGCGATCGCGACCCGTTGTTGTTCGCCGCCAGACATTTGGGCAGGGAAGTGGTTGAGGCGATCGCCCAGTCCCACCAGTTCCAAGGCTTGCTCTGGGCGCATAGGCTGGCGCACAATCTCAGTCACCAAAGCCACATTCTCCCGTGCCGTGAGGCTAGGAATCAGGTTATAGAACTGGAAAACAAAGCCCACACAGTCACGCCGAAACCGAGTCAGTTCGGCATCGCTGGCATGAGTGAGATCGCGATCGCGGAAGAACACATGTCCACTAGAAGGCACATCTAAGCCACCGAGGATGTTCAGCAGAGTGGATTTGCCACTGCCAGAAGGACCGAGCAACACCACCAACTCCCCTTCGTAGAGATCGAGGTCAATCGCTCGCAGTGCTTGCACTTCCACCTCTCCCATTCGGTAAACCTTGGTAATACCGTGAATGTGAAAGACTACACCGGTTGGGGATGACGTGTCTGGGTAGGGTTTAGTGCTTAGATCCGGTTTTTCGCGCATAGTTTTCTGCCTGGGGAAGGGGGACTGAATTTAAGAACTAAAGTCGGCTTGCTCGATCGCCGCTTGGAAAAATTCAAAGTATTGCTCCGTGCCAATCCACCAGCCAGCCCCAACCTGAGACGGAATCGTAAACCCTCCGAAGGTTCGTTCGGCGTGGCATTTCGCACCCATGGGAATGTAAGCCCATTTGCCATCTTTGGTGCGATCGCCCCAACGCAGAGCATAGCTTTCGAGCAGTTTGCCAGCAGCATCGATCGCTAATGTGAGTGTCACAGGCTCATCATCTACCTTCAGGCTCGCCTGGATCGTGCGATCGTCGATCTCGCTCCATATTTTGGTTCTCTTCAGTTTTAGGGAATTCAGCCCTAAACTTAGGATAGGACTATAGTTTGAGGAAATTGTGAGGAACCCAAGGCAATTGTCAGGGAGACATTACATGGCATCAATAAATGCGATCGCCGATCATCGCCCTACCTAAACTCCGTACCAATTGTTAACACCTTACCAGCCTCCGAAGCAGGTATGCGGGTATTGATCGCCAGACGATAAAAGTGATTGAAGCGCGATCGCTCTACCCAGTCAGGCAGACTTTCTTGACGTTTCTGGATGAATATCTTTTGAAAATTGTCGGAAACTTCACCAGTTTCAGGATCGCGGGTTGGCACCACGCAGCGCTGACAGGGGTTAATCCCCTCCATCTGCACATCTCCCACTCGAAATGTCACAGAGCTTTCGGCACTCGTAAACAGACGATCTTCCCAAAATGGTAATACTTCATCTACTTCCAGGTTTGTGCGGAATCGCCGCTGGACTTCCTCGTAGCTGACTTGTGGAAACCATGATGCGACAGTCGTGAGTGTAGCAGTACTGATAATCGTGGGGCCTGGGGAATCAGTATCATCAGGGAATCCCATCTCTAGATTCTGGACGAGCTTGACTGGCTGCTCAAAATAGTTGCTGAGCCAATCACTAATGGGGTGGCGATCGCCATCCAAATCAAAAATTTGTCGATCTGTTTGCCCCTGAACCCATAGCTTTACGGTTCTGGCATCGCGATCGAAGGTGGAACGCAAAAGATGTACCTTCGCATTGCGCTTACCATTCACAAATTTACCCGCACTATCGATGATGGCAAACTCGCGATCGCCTTTGAGTGCCCCGCTGGGAAGAATCTGAGCTTCACTAACTGTTAAACCATCTAGGGACTTGATCGGAAAGATGGAAATTCTAGCAAGTTGGGGCATAGCAAAATCGTATGGGCTAGGGGATAGTTGAATAGCATAAACCATATACAAACTCAATGAGTCTGGTAGAAGGCTACCAGACTCATATCTGAGAATTATGCAATTTGATTCACTAACTAGGTTTTACTATCGGATCGTGCAGATAACTAAACTTACAATCGCCTTTTGTTATTCAACACCTGATGTGGTTTATCTGTAGTTCATTCCATCTATTGGCAAACTATCCACTGGTTTCAAGTTGTTCTCTATCCAAACGTTGTCTTTATGTCTACTCACTTACTGCTTCCATTCACGGCAACCAGTATTAATCAACCAAACGATTAGACATAGTACATAAAGTGTACCCAGCGAGAACTTTCGAGATTAACCGAGACTAAAGAATGACCAACTAAATATACAAACTAGGGAGACAGAAGGTAACAAAGACTCAAGCATTGACCAGTTCTGCACTCAACTTGGCTTAGGGGAGGAGGCACATCCCTAAATCTATCTAAACTTAACCTGTGCCTTGTATATAGATTAGATAAACTTCTCCAAAATTGCAAGTGTATTTAACAGAAGTTTATCTCTTGCAATCTGGCTTAACAATTTCTTCTTTTGAAGTGTCCTATTTGGGGTTTAAGATAAGTAGGACATACACAGTCAGAGCCCCGCCCCGCCCCCCTTAAAATTTGGGTTTTATCTTTCACGGTGCGTAAGTCCTAATTAAGAATAGTTTGTAGAAAATTACCAAGAGCTGCTGAATGCATCCCGCAGGGAATCGCAAACTGAGTAGCCGAATTTCTGTCTCATTTTTAAAACGATCGATAGAGCTAACAATTGAGTTAACAATGGAGCTAAGCGAAACAATGTTTACTGATGCTAAAAACCAACAACAGAAAGATCTATTCCCTTATCTAGGCAACAATCCTGGAGCAGAACTAGCACGCTTTGATCTAACGAAGCCTTTGCCGCCACAAGCAGAACCAAAACCTCGCCTGGTAGCTAATATTGGGCTATATACGATCCCCGCAAAACCAGTCCCACCTTTAGAGTTGCTGGGAATATCAGGCATAACTTATATTATCCAGAAATTGCCAACACCTAAAATCATGCCTGCAAATTTAACGCGGTGCCGCCCAGATAAGTTTAGCGATGCGTTTTTTGTCGAGCGCCGTCTCAATGGCTTTAACGCTGGTAAGTTTAACCGTGTGTCCGAAAAAGAGTGGCAATATGTGATTCGCTATGATTGTCGCAAATATAAAGTTGAACCCGGAGGAATTTTGCCCTCTGAAATTGAAGCAAGATTTACTTTGCAAGATCGGAGTTTGCAATTGCATTCAATTTACTACGAACTTAACAATCCACCAGTGACTAAGTTTCCTGGCGACGCAGATTGGGAATGGACTAAACGATTATTTCGCAGTGCCGAATTTGTATTTCAAGAAGCTCAGACTCATTTAGGCCGAACTCACCTAAACATCGAGCAATATGCCATGGCGTATTATCGCAATATTAAAAACAACAAGATCGTAGAGTTACTGGAACCTCATTTTGAAGGGTTGCTGAATATTAATAAACTAGGAGCATCAATTATCTTTGGAGATACTGGTGTGATTCCCCAAGCTTCGGCACTTGATGCAAAACAAATTGAGACTCTACTCAAAGATGAAGTTGCTTGCCTCAATTACCATACATGGCATCCTAAAACTCAAGCGCTATGCGATCTCGTAACCAACAACTATTTCGATCGCGCCGCCGAGACTGTATGGCAAATTATCGAGCAGTATGTTGATAATTTCTTCCAGGCTCACGAACCAGCGATTCAAGCAGAATGGCAAGAAATTGAAGGAATGTCTCAGGATCTAGTTTGCCATTCTGTGCTTAAACCAGAGTTGGGAACACTAAAAATCAGTGATATCAACGATCTGAAAAAACTCTGCGTTTACGTCATTTATCACTCGACATTTTTACATTCCTGGGTCAATTACAAGCAATATGAAGATGGGGGCGATATAGAATACGCAGCTCTGGGATTGTGGGATGATAAAAATCCAATTGTAAAGCCCGAAGATGTCATCAAGCGGAATATCAGTCAGGTACTGATTACATGGACACTTTCTAACGTTAAATATAATCCAATTATGGAAAATGGCAGTACATTTTTAAAAGATTTGTTGTGGCAAAATCGAGATAAAATCCAGCCAGGTTTACCCTTAGAGTCGATTATGATGAGCATTCATATTTAGTTAATCTAGATGCGATCGCTACTCAGATTGCTGAGATGTTGCGGGGTGCGAAAAGCACAATGTGATCGCGGTTCACGATACCAATTTGATCGCGTTAACCAGCAATAAAGTCAACTAGCAATATAAGTCGGTTATTTTCTATGGGAGGCATTCCTTTATGAAAACAGAACGGATCTTCTGCAAACCCAAAACCAGATGTGCCATTAATCATGACGATGTTTTCCATGCCGTAGTAATCGATCGCTTCGTCATTGGAACGACCTATCAATAATGTAAACTGATGCCGAAGTTTTTACTATAGTTGTTGAAGTCGAGTTTAAGGCGCAGGCTTTAATTTCTTAATGCTGTCATCTGTGGTGCGATTGAGATAATTAATTTTAATTTCTTCTAGTAGATCGCCCAATAGAGATTCAATCTCTTCCAATGCATTTCCCTGCTCTAGTTCCAGTTGCAATTTGCCAATAAACTTCTCGACCAAACGCTTCTGGAGTTCCTCGCTCACTGTGTCTGGAACCGCAACTTGGCTTGCTAAGTAAGATTTCTGGGGATTCTCAGAAATCAGCGTCACTATTTGCTTGACCAAGTTATTTTTGATTCTCTGGGGCAGTCGCTTGAGCAGAGGTACGCGCGCAATCTTTTGATATAGTGACGACTTATGCATCGCCTTATCAACCTGGTAGTCTAACCACGATTCCAAATCAGTCTTAATCTCTGGGAGAACTCTACAGGTGACAATCTCGATTAAGCGATTGGCGATCGCTTTAATTTCATTAGTGGCATTTAAATCGACATAAGTAGATTTTGGCTTGTCCTCACGCTTCAAGAGCGCCCGTTGTAATCCGCCCTGAACCACTGATGTTTGCAGCCGATCGATCGCACGGCTAACTACGGTTTGGGTTAGTTCTTCAGCGAAACTGCTAACCAGACCGAGGCGGAGGAAAGCGCGAATTTTTGCAAAACTAATTAGATCGGCTCGATCTAGACGAATTAAGGCTGTAATTATGCGTAGCGGAGCGAGGAAGGGTAAAAGCAGGAATAAATCGTACCAGCGCCTCGCCAACGCGGACCATACTGATATTTTCTCTGTCCGCCGCATGGCAATAATACGGATTAATAACTCAACGCCAAATAGAATTGCCCAAGGTAGATCGACTAGCCAGTAGCGATCGACGGGCTTATTATTCACTGCTACATGGCGATAGTAGTTCGATCTCAGCATAAAACTAATCTGGCGATCGAAAAAGTCCATCTCGGCTTGCCAGCCTCCAGATTGAAAATTGGGATAGCTCCAAAATCTTTTAAATGCTTCAGTTGAAGAGAGATTAGACCATAGAAGCTCTGGTGCTAGCAGATCTAAAACTCCAATTGAGTCCAATAGTTGCAGAGTAGGTGTGAGTTCGCTTGTGTTGCCGTGTTCGTTCCGAAAAACATGTCGTTTGAGGCGATGCTTGATTTCTTCAAACGTGCCATTTCTCTGCGATCGCTCAAAATAATTATTATCGATCAACTTCGCGCTGAGGTTGCGCAAATCTGCAAGTAGGGGATTTACCCCTCTCGCATTCAAACCATGCAATTCTAAATTAGCCCGCAACTCAGCAACTTTGCGAAGATATAGTTCCGTATCTGTAAAAGGCTCAATTCCTTTAACCGAATCATAACCAAGCACAGGTTCGTACATTGAGACCAGATAGCGAACTTTTAGATTGAAAAACTCAAGTTGCTCTTGCCAACCTTGTTTTGCCAAATACTCCTGACTCCAAAAAGTCTCTATTGCTTTGTTAAACTCTTTGATGCCGACTTGTTGGCGAAATCTAAGCTGAATCTCGTGGAGAGTTCCGTTTTTATTCATTACCTGAAAGGAGGGATCGTCATAAAATATGCGGACGCTATCCTGACGAATTACTTGCAGAAGTGATTTCGCCTTAGCAGAATCTAGACCTTCCTGCTTTAAAACCTGCTGCAAGGCATCTACATTAGCTAAATATTGTTTCTTTCTGCTCGGTTGAACCTGCTGCAAGTTTACATCTAGCCATAAATAGCTATCCCGAGTTTCCAGATAGCTTAAATCGAAAATGGCTAACGCTGTATTTACCACTACTAAAGTAGCCATAAATCTTTCACCTAGGAGCTGTAGGCGCGATCGCTTGGGGGAGAAAACTGGTTGCGGCATGATCCAATAACAACGGATTTACTCAACATTCCCAGTCTACGCTACGGTTTTTGATAAGGATAGAGTTTAAAGACGGCATACAGATCTGCAAAAGAAAAGCACCCGCTGTTTATAGCGAGTGCTTCCCCCCGTATCCTTTTCCCCCATGTCCTATTTCGTTTCAAGTCAACTTCTATTTCATGTAATTAGATTAGCCCAAATGAGATATTAGATGCTTCCCCCAGATATCTATCTTGTTGGTTGATTTATAGTCACCTGTTTGGGCGATTGCGCCTTAATTCTAACGGGTGAGCTTATCCACAAAAAAACACCCGCAATTCCCTGCAGGTGTTGTTGATTCCCTTTTACTATTTCACTTTGAGTCAAGCAAGTTCTACTTGATGTAATTAAGATAACGAAAATGACCTGTATATCGCTTCACCCAAGCGGTATACAGGTTGGGCGATTTCTTTCTATCCTGATGGGTGAGACATTTATGCTGCTGCCAGGTGAAGCTGTCATAGTATCTACTCGACTAATCTATAAATAATCATTTTTACCTCTTTTGGATACCTAGCAGGCCACTGCTAGGTGTTTTATTTAGGGCTGATTAGTTTAGAATTTATAATCCAGATCGTAGTTAGCCGTTTGATTAGGCTTTTAATTAGCAATGATTACCTTACAGGTGAATGGCGATCGCAAAACTTGCGACCAAAACATGAATATGCCCCAGCTTCTGAGCTTCTTGGGCTTAAATCCGCGTTTAGTGGCGGTTGAATATAATGGAGAGATACTGCACCGACAGTTTTGGGATGATACTACCCTTCATGAAGGCGATCACCTTGAGATCGTGACGATCGTCGGGGGAGGATAAAGTTACTTGCATTATTTACCCAAGCTGCTCGTATGTTGCACATGTAGCGCACAGTAAAAAACTTGGTAGCTGAGGGGCAAATTGATAACAAAACATAGCAAACTCCTGATTTTTGGTCTACCATTTTCTGGTAACCTCTAAAGTTAGGATTCTTTTCATAAACTAAATTTCTAGACCTGATTTTGAGAAATACGATGATGAAAGCTTTATTTCGCTTATTATTTGCGACAGCAGCGATCGCGGTGATTTTTGTCGCTGGATTTTTAGGCATTAACGATGTCAACTATGCGCTTGCTGATGAATTACCCGATACCAGCTACATCAAAGCTGACAGCAGCAAGATCGACTTGAATAATGCCAACATTTATCAGTTCCGTCAAATTCCTGGCATGTACCCCACGCTTGGACGCATAATTGTTGAAAATGCTCCTTACGATTCTTTGGATGAATTGTTAGCTGTCAAAGGCTTAACAGCGGATCAACAAGAGAAGATTAGGAGTAACGCCGATCGCTTTACAATGTTCAAGCCAGATAATTCTATGCAACGCGAGCGCATCAATAACGCTACGTATCGCCTTTAGAGATCTGCTCTACGATCCTTTAGGACTGGGAAATGAATGCTCTCATGGCATTCATTTCCCAAAGCCCAAAATCTTCCTAGCACGACACTAGTGCTTCTTCGGATACTTGCATAGAAAGCGTGACCGCAAAAAAATTTGATGCTGTAGTGGTAGGTGCGGGTGCAGCGGGACTGTACACAGCACTTTCCCTTGCCACCAGCCAGTCTGGTAGCTCTGATACCAATAGTCAGATCCAAGTTGCTCTGATTGCTAAAGATATTTTGTCCGTATCAGCGAGTGATTGGGCACAGGGCGGCATTGCCGCAGTTGTAGCAGACGACGATTCTCCTGGACTACATGCAGATGACACTCTTAATGCTGGTGCTGGTCTATGCGAACCTGAGGCTGTCGAAATTCTTGTCACGTCTGCAAAAGCCCAAATCGAAAATCTGCTGGATTTGGGTGTTGACTTCGATCGCCACGGAAATATACTAGCCGTTACCCTAGAAGCTGCGCATTCGCGTCGTAGGGTACTTCACGCCGCTGATGCCACAGGCCGAGCTTTGGTGAGTAAGCTTGCATCAAAAGTTCTAGCACAACCAAATATTCATGTTTTTGATTCAACCTTGGCTCTCGATCTGTACCTCGATCGCGGTCGATGTGCAGGGGTTTTTTGCATATCTTTACCCCTCAAGATTGCGACAGCATCATTAGAGAGCGCTCCAGAAAACAACATAGAATGTCTGATTGCTCCAGTCGTTATCCTTGCAACAGGTGGTGGGGCGCAGGTTTTCGCCCAAACCACCAATCCCCCAACTAGTACTGGTGATGGTGTCGCGATCGCTTGGCGCGCGGGTGCCACAATTCGCGATATGGAGTTTGTGCAGTTTCACCCTACAGCGCTTGCCGTTGAGGGTGCGCCACGATTTCTAATTAGTGAAGCGGTAAGAGGTGAGGGCGCATACCTGGTCGATGCTAAGGGCGAGCGATTTGTATTTGCCTACGACCACAGAGGTGAGCTTGCTCCTCGTGATATTGTCAGCCGTGCTGTATTTACCCACTTAGCGAAAACTGGCGATCCGACCGTATTTTTAGATCTCAACGCGATCGCCCCCGAAACGATCTCGCGCAGGTTTCCTAATATTATGCGGATTTGTCAAAGGTGGCAGATTGATATTTTTTCAACGCCCATACCTGTAACGCCTGCGGCTCACTATTGCATGGGCGGAATCGTCACCGATACCTATGGTGCAACTTCTGTCGCTGGGTTATATGCGGTGGGTGAAGCGGCTAGTACGGGTGTTCACGGTGCCAACCGTCTGGCGAGTAATTCGCTGTTGGAGTGCTTTGTGTTTGGCGATCGCCTGGCTGAGAGCGTCCGCACTTTATTGGCTCAGAAAACTACTTTATCTGAGTTAGAGAATGTTAAATGGCAAGCAGTCGAGAACGCGATCTCTGCGAGTGAAACCGAGAGGGCTAATTTACAAATACTCAAATCGGCGTTGCAAGAACTAACTTGGCAGTCCGCAGGCATTTGTCGAAGTGGGGCTGAGTTAGAGTTGGCTCTATTCCAAATTCAGGCTTGGCGAAAGGAAATCGTGCAAAAAAGGCATCGCGATCGCCTTTGGGTAGAAACACGTAACCTGATCGATTTTGCCTATCTATTAGTTAAGTCTGCCCTATTTCGCACCGAGAGTCGTGGTGCTCACTATCGCATTGACCACCCCAATCTCGATCCTAGTTGGCGAGCACATACCGTCATTCAAGCCGAGGATATCTATCTATCTCCACCAGTTGCCTAGTGTTCTGTCAAGAATTTTTTGATGGGTTGAAAACCCTCAAAAAATACACCCCAAAAACTTCCTAGCTTCCGTCTAACCATCAACTATAGCGATCGCCAATTAGGTGGTTGACGGGGTGGAGGGCTTCTACCCCTCCGTGGGGGCATTGCCCCCACACCCGATTAAAATCTGTTAATACGATCTAGGCGCTGGCTATAAAAGTTGACAGACTACTAGAGGTTAGCTAAAAAGATCTTTCATGCCACGTAGCTTGGCAAATACTCGTTCGGGGTCTGATATCTTCGTAGCAGTTTGGATGGCGGGTAGATCCCAACGCAAAAAAGGATTCGTCTGCTTCTCAAGGCCAATCGTTGTTGGAATAGTTGGTTCGAGCCTTTTCCTAGCCGCGATCGCATCGAGGAGACGTGCTTGCAGGATTGGATTATCACGATCTACGGCGATCGCAAATTGCAAATTGCTTACTGTATATTCATGGGCGCACCAAACACGAGTTCGATCGCTTAGCTGTCTGAAGCGATCGAGAGAACTTTGCATTTGCAGTGGAGTTCCTTCAAATAGTCTGCCACAGCCTCCTCCAAACAGCGTATCTCCACAGAAAAGATCGCCTGATTGTGGGAAATAGTAGGCGATGTGCGCGATCGTATGACCTGGGACGAATAATACTTCTGCTGTGCAATCTCCAAACTGTACCCGATCTCCATCTTTGAGAAATACTTGCTGGTTGGGAATTCTACCTTTATCCAATTCGCCGCCATAGACAACCGCTTGTGGAAATTTTTGCAAGAGCGCTCTATTCCCGCCGATGTGGTCGGGATGGTGGTGGGTATTAAGTATGGCAACCAAGTTCGCACCTAATTCCTCAAGTTTGCGCATCACGGGTTGGGAATCGCCAGGATCGACTACAGCCGCAATATTTTGAGCTGGCTCGTGAAGTAGAAAAATATAGTTATCTGTAAATGCTGATAATCGATAGATTTGCATATTTCTCACGCCTAAATCGAATTCATGACTGGTTTTGGGGGTTGTGACAGCCTTTTGTATCGACCGTGCATCTGCATTTTTACTCCTCGGACAGGGGCAAGTGTAACGCCTCTACGCTGTGGTTTTTCTGGTTGAGTGTCTGCTAGCTTTAGCTGATAACGAGAAACTACGGTTGCTACTACCAACTTCATCTCAAATAACGCTAATGCCTCACCAAGACAACGACGGACTCCGCCGCCAAAGGGCACAAATTCGTAGGGTGAATATTGCCGCTCTAAAAATCGATCTGGCCTAAATTGCTGGTGATTGGGATATAAATCTTCGCGCTGATGGGTTAAATACATACATCCCATCAGGATTGTGCCTGGTTCTAGCGGATATCCCATTAGCTCTATGGGTTCTTGCACGACTCTGGGGAAAGTGAGCATTGCCACTGGGTGTATACGTAAAGTCTCATTGCAAACTGCTGTTAAATAAGGCAAGCGTGCGATATCCATTAATTCTGGATTCTCACCCATGAGATCTAACTCCGCTCGCAGTTTGGCCAGCACTTCTGGCTCTTTGTGAGTCCAGTACAGCGCCCATGCCATCGCGGTTGCAGTGGTTTCATGCCCCGCAATTAACAAGGTCATTAACTCGTCACGCAACTCTAAATCTGTCAGTGGCTCGCCTAACTCATCTTGTGAAGACATCAGTAAAGAGAGAATGTCAGTGCGGGTAGAATCTGGGTGGCTTCGCCGCTCGGCAATCTCAGCGTAGATTAAGGCATCAGCTTGCGCTCGTTGGCGCAGAAATTTACCCCAAGGGCTCCACTTACCTAAGTCCTTTTGCGTCCAAGGCAAAAAGAGCAATGCTGCCGTAAAAGGAGAACTGAATAGATCGGCAATGGAAGTCAGAAGTTGCTTTAATTGTTGATAGCGATCGCCTGCAGACAGACCAAATACTGCTTCCATAATCACACGCAAAGAGATATCTTGCATCGCAGTGCGTGCTAAGAAAACCCGATCTGGTGAGATCTGTCCCATCACTTGCTCCGTCACTTTGACGATTAGATTGCCATAGGTACGCATGCGATCGCCGTGAAAAGATGGCATTACTAACTGACGGTGCTTTTTGTGCTCCTCACCGTCTAGCATAATTACGGAGCGATCGCCGAGCAGCGGTTGCAATAGCCGATTAAAGTCTTTGGGTGCGCTCAACTGTTTGCGATCGCTAGTCAGGATTTGTTGCATCGCCTCGGGATGGCTGACCATGACTACCTTATTTGCAAAACCAGTGCCCTTGGCAATAAATAGGTCGGGATAGCGTTTGTGATTGCTTTCCAGATAGCTCACAGGATTAAAAATCCAATGCAGACTTTGCCAAAACGCTGGTGTTTGAGGCCCGGTCAATTTTTTCATATCTTCAGTTCATACTTAGTTCTCTAATTCCTCTAGTACCAGTGTATCGCCTAGCCCCTGATGGACGGTTTTAACCCACTTCAACCGCTTGGGTCGGAAAGACATGCGCAGGGTGACGCTCGACATAATTGGAATCCAGTGCAGCATGTAAATGGTGCCGCGCAGAGTTTGGAGCAAGGTGGAGAGCAAGGTGGGATGGTATGAGTTGCGAATGCCAGAGAACA
>JANMRU010000359.1:0-1188 GCA_031388585.1 Pseudanabaena sp. SOY_30_concoct_251
AAAACCTGATGCCAATGCTTTGACTTCATCAAGAGGCAACCGTGTTACAAAACTCTTCTTCTTAGGCGATAGGTATAGTCTTAGAAACCACCAAGTTATTTTGCCAACATTTACTCCGAAATATGATACAACATCTTTATATTTGACCTCTAAACTATGGGCATTAGACCTTGCTACAATAGACTTGATTTTCTCAAACGCTTCTAGCTCTTCATCAGTTGTCTCTACTCTAATATCTTCCAAGTCTTGTTCTGGCTCATCTTGAATTTTTTCAACTTCTTCCATTAGTTGTATGGGCGAAGAAATCTCACTAGCTTGACCCATCTCTTTGTTAATGGATTGAGTCATTAGCTCAACCAAACTTCCTTGAATAGATTTTTTTACAATTGGTCGGAATTTCTCAATAATTCTGTTATTAATTCTGCTTTCTATTGCATATCTAGAGCCAATGTTGCCAAGTTGAGATACTAAAAATCTAATAAATTCATCAGATGGGGAACGAAGAAGATTATCTACTAATTGAGTCATTCCACTGAGATATACCATTTCTTCAGCGTGTCGTTTTATTACGAGAGCGTCAAAGTTTTCTCTGTGAAAGAATTTTAGATTTTCAACTTGTTTTTGATCATAGTCAAGGATATTGAAAATAAAGAAAGGTTCCTCATCCATCATGTTTTCATGACGTAAGTCTGTAAAGAAAAGATACTCGATGCCATTTGTAACGATGGCAACCTTAGCCGATCTCAGACCGTTGAAATACCTTTTTAACTGACCGTCATGAGCTTCTGGCTTTTTATCGCGTGCTTTCGCTTCGACAAGCATAACAATTGCGTTGTTGATTGATATCGCATAGTCTACTTTCTCCATCTGCCCTGACTTTTTTATTGCAAAGTCTGCTATGTACTCAGGGATAACTTCTGTTGGATCGAAGACATCGTAGCCGAGAGTGCTAAAAAACGGCACAATCAGTCCCATTTTTGTCCCTTCTTCACCTGAAACTGCTTCAGCTCTCTTCCGAACTTGTTCTGCTACCTTAGCGATGTCGTCTACAAATGCCATGTTGATTGCTCCAAGAGCTAGACCTTACATAATAAGATTTCCCAAAAATCTGCAAATATATACAGATGAATTACTATTGACTCTACAAAAAACCTATTGTGGCTTTTAATGCAGGCAAACAAATTCTGA
>JANMRU010000373.1:0-1822 GCA_031388585.1 Pseudanabaena sp. SOY_30_concoct_251
GATTTGATCTGCCCATACTTCTTAAATCTTGGGAACCCAAACCCTATGCGCTGAAAGTTATCCCATGCTCGATGAAGTTGCTTAACCGCTTGTTGCAATACCTGTGCAGGGACTTCACCTAATCTAGGGAAGACCTTTTTAGCTTTGGGTAAAGCGTTATGCTGCCTCGCTTCGCTGGGAAATGATGCATCGGCAGGAATGATATATTCTTGCGCTAAAGAGCATCTGTCAACCAAACATTTACGACTATTGCACCAATCCTTGATCTCTCGCAAAGCATAGTTATATGCAATACGACAGGTTTCCATCCACTCAGACAGAATTTCCTGTTGGGTGGTATTGGGATAGATGCGATAGCGGTAGTTCATCGTCAACATGCTAAGATTGTAGCGCATCTACTACGACTTCGCCAAACAGTAGATGCAATATTAATGGGCATCGAACCCCTCGTTAGGTAAATTGATAAATTCCTGCTCATTGATTATTTTAGTTGGGTTTGGCGATTGCTCCAAGGATAGTTCAAGTAGATAAGTACTATAGTGCTGAATGTGTCGTTCTATCTCGTTATGACTTATCCAATCTCTATCTTGCACATAATAAATGAATGCTAGATTACTGAGTAAATCTATTTGTCTCTGAAGAGAAAAACTAGTTTTGATTTTGCGAGGTTGCTTGAGAAGATTATGAATAATTCCTTCATAGAGTTCGCAGGAATCGGTAGGTAATGTGACATTTTCCTGGAAAACTTGGCATAACAGTTTTAGCATTAGAGGATTAGTCGAAAGCCTCCTGGCCGGTTTGTTACTTTCTAGCAACTGCACAAATCTCTGCGCTTTAGCTAAGTTCTCTGACTTAAACCAGCCATGTACGAACTTAGCAATATCGGCTGCCTTAAATTCAACTACCTCGGTTGTCACAAATTCGGGGAGTATTAGATCGCGTGCCCCTGTATGACAAGCAACAATAATCTTGCTGGCTCCAGCTCGATTTGACAGATCGTGAATCTGGTTCAGTACCCTCGCCAGATGTCGATCGCTGACTCGATCTAGACCATCTAGCAGTATTAAAGTATCGCCACGATCTAGCAGTGCAGCCACCTTTGTATCTGCATTTTCAACGCCAAAGAATGCAAAGGACTGAGCTATATAAGTAAGGAATTCAGGTTGTTCTGGTGCAGTTGCAAAGTGCTGTAGCTTCACAAAAATTGGTACGCGATCGCTTTGAAACTTGCCTTCAGCACATTGAGTAGCGAGGTAATGTAAAAATTTGGTTTTGCCAACCCCACTATTACCCACGAGCATCAATCGTGTATGTTGCTCTACAGCATCAATTCCTGGCAGGCGTTCCTGGGTAACTCTGCCAAGATTCAGGCGATCGCAAGATTCCAACTTAGTTCCGCGCAAAATCTTGGTAATTTCTAGAGGTCTTTGACCAACTGTACGTTCCAAAATATTCACAGCAGTATGAATATAATTAGCGGCTACCCCTGCAGCAGTACCGCAAGTTTGGAGAATTCCCAAGCTTCCCGATCTGCGCAATTCTGCTACAAGTGGATTTGACATATCTTACTGGTTTAAGTCGGTTGGCAAACCCTGACAAAGTATCTAGAGATCAGCTACTAAGAGATTATTCAACCCTAATATTGTACTTTCTGTATATCGCCAAAACTATGGCAAACAAAAAATCCAGAACCATAACCATGCTGCATAGAGCCCCCTTAACCTTGGCTTAAGCCTAAGGAATTAGTATTTATATAAAGTACTACTGATTCGTATGTCTCAATTGTATAATAACCAAGTTAATTCTCAGTCTAATTTGCGTC
>JANMRU010000400.1:0-2397 GCA_031388585.1 Pseudanabaena sp. SOY_30_concoct_251
GAAATGGACAGTTTACTTTGATGGGATTACAGGAGAGGAAATCGACATAACACAAAACTTTAGTACGTAGGAGCGATACGTTCTAAAGCAGGAATTCTTGACTGACTCTGGCTTATGCCTTAATACAGTGCGATCGCCACTTTCGTAGAGGGCGATAACGAAGAGTAACGCACTCTCTAAATCTCTAAGGAACACATTGATGACTACTAAAAATGCAAATCTAGAAGGAAGTTGGATACTTAAAGCAGGTGTAGGAGCTCAGCTTCTCCCAAACGCCAAAATTACCGCCGAATTTAAGGATGGCAAGCTTAGCGGCAATGGAGGCATCAATCAATACAGTTCTAGTTACACAGTTAAACCACTGGATCGAACTTCTGGCAAAATCAAGATTGAGAAGATAAACCTTACAAATGTAGTGGGTAGTGAGGAGATCCTCGCACAAGAGAGCAACTATTTTCAGGTACTAGAACAAGTGAGCGAATACAGTGTAACCGATGAAGGTTTAATCCTATCATATACATCCCCGTGGCGTTATTTAGGATTCATTCGGCAGTAATCGATCACGCATTTGACTAAACCACATTAGTGCGATTTAGTGCGATCGCTGACTTGTAGGTTAAATACGATCGAATCATAGTGGCGATCGCTCTCCCAAAACTCTTGGCACGAAAAGTGTGATCGCTTTTTTTCAGGTCTATAAAAAAGTACTAGAATGAAATCAAACTACTCATTCCGTCTGCAACCATGCGCGCGATCGAAACCACAGGTATCTTAAATACACAAGGGCAAATCCAGCTCGATTGTCCCCTCCCCCAAGACAAACCCAGTCGGGTGCGCGTTATCCTGTTGATGCCAGAGGAGGAAGATCTCAACGAGCAAACTTGGTTAGGTGCGATCTCAACCAACCCTAGCTTCGCTTTCCTGCACGATCCAGAAGAGAACATTTATACTCTCGAAGATGGGCAACCCGTAAACTATGAAGGGTAAGGTTGTTCTGATTCAGTTTCCCTTTGACGATCTATCTTCCAGCAAAGTCCGTCCCGCCTACTGTTTAACAGATGCGATTGGCACTTATCAGCACATCATTTTCGCACTCATCACCAGTCGCATTCCTGAAGCACCTCTCAACACAGATATTATTCTGCAACCGGAACATCTAGACTTCGTTAGTAGTGGTCTTCGGCAAGCATCAACCTTACGTCTCGATCACCTGGTAACCCTCCGTCAATCCCTGATTCGGCGTGAGTTAGGATCTCTCACATCAGAGACTCAAGCCTCAGTCGCAGATATTTTGTGTCGTATCCTATGCTCTTAAGGATGACTTTACAGTTCTTATAGTGCGATCGCTAATTTTGTCGAAGTGCGATCGCTTTCTCAAAATTCTCGGTACTAAGGGGAGAGATCTATGCATGTAGCCTCTCATAACCAATGCCCCAATCTTACACGGTAAAAGTTAAAACAAAAGTAGTCACAAGTCAGGAACAATTCAGTCATTCTCAGGCTTGAACTCAGTTAGTAGTGGAGTTTGATGAATATATCAGGTTAAGACGTTTTTCAGATATTTTTCCACTCTGTAATTTCTACTATACGAACATACCAATGCAACTATACCGTTATCTAAATTTCAGGAGTAATGTATGAAAAACAAACAGGTTCTAATTCTCTATAGTACAGCGCTGGCTTTTAAGAGTGAATAAGGAAAAGATAATGGCAACACTGCTCGAGCTAAAATCACTTTGGAATGAATCTCTGGGCGACTCTAGTATATGCGTTGCCTTACTTGACGGACCCATTGACCAATCTCACCCCTGCTTTGACGGAGCTAATCTAACTCGGCTCCCAACCTTGGTTTCTGGTCTTGCAGATCGAGGTTTCGCATCCCAACATGGAACTCATGTTGCCAGCGTCATCTTTGGTCAACACAACAGCTCTATTCCAGGTATTGCACCCAATTGTCGAGGCTTAGTTGTACCTGTGTTTGCTGATGGGAGAGATGGGCTTGCTCCTTGTTCCCAGATAGACCTCGCTAGGGCGATTACGCAAGCAGTTGAGCAGGGAGCTAATGTCATCAACATCAGTGGTGGTCAGTTGGCTGCATCGGCAGAGTCTGACCAATTACTAGCTAATGCCGTCCGTTTATGCAAAGAGAACGACGTTCTGATTGTGGCAGCAGCGGGTAACGATGGCTGCGATTGCCTCCATGTTCCGGCGGCGCTTGAGTCGGTACTGGCGGTGGGGGCAATGGATGTCCGAGGAAGTCCGATTGGGTTTAGTAATTGGGGCGAAGCTTACCAAAACCAAGGCATTCTCGCTTTAGGTGAAAACATCTTGGGTGCTATCCCTGGTGGTGGAACTGCGGCTAAAACGGGTACTAGCTTTGCTACTCCCATTGTGTCG
>JANMRU010000406.1:0-4836 GCA_031388585.1 Pseudanabaena sp. SOY_30_concoct_251
GCCTTTTGCACTTTTAGAGTTCCTACAAATTGCCATTCAAATTGCTGAGGCATTGAATGGAATTCATGGGGCGAATATTATTCACAAAGATATTAATCCCTCTAACATCATTTTTAATTCCAAAACCGGACAAGTAAAGATTATTGATTTTGGAATTTCCAGCATTTTTACGAAGGAAACACCCGTCCTGAAAAACCCCAACGTTTTAGAGGGAACATTGGCCTATATGTCCCCAGAACAAACGGGAAGAATGAACCGATCGCTTGATTACAGAACGGATTTTTATTCCTTGGGAGCAACTTTTTACAAACTCCTAACCGGGCAGATGATTTTTGAGACCCGCGATGCCCTGGAATTAGTTCATTGCCATATCGCCCGTGAACCCACACCTCCCCATAAAATTAACCCCTCTATCCCCAGAACCATCTCTGACATTGTGATGAAATTACTGGCAAAAACTGCCGAGGAACGCTATCAGACAGCGTCAGGATTGAAAGCTGACTTAGAGGAATGTTACAAACAGTTCCAACAAACCGGACAAATTGCGGAATTTCCTCTCGCTTGCCGCGATTTTACCGAACAATTCCAAATTCCGCAAAAACTCTACGGACGAGAATTAGAAACTGAACAATTACTAGAAACGTTTAAGAGAGTAACCGAAGAAAAAAACTTGCCAGATGCAATAGAAGCTACATCTCAAAAACGAGCAGAAATGATGTTGGTAGGAGGATTTTCTGGCATCGGCAAAACGGCATTGATTCAAGAACTCTATCGACCGATTTCTGAGCAACGTGGTTATTTTATTGCAGGTAAATTCGACCAATTTCAACGTAATATTCCTTACTCTGCGGTTGTTTCTGCCCTTCAGTCTCTCGTACGACAATTACTGACAGAAAATCAAGCCCAATTAAACCAATGGCGCAACAAGTTAAATGAAGCTTTAGGGATTAACGGTCAAGTGATCGTAGATGTTATTCCCGAGATCGAGCAGATTATTGGGAAGCAGCCTCCCGTTCAACCCTTAGAATCAGCGCAAGCGCAAAGCCGTTTCAATCGTGTTTTTCAAAGCTTTATCCGCATCTTTTGTCATAAATCTCACCCCCTGGTCATCTTTTTAGACGATCTGCAATGGGCGGATTTTGGCACCCTGAAGTTAATTGAATTAATGATGAGCGATCGCAACACGGAGTATTTTCTATTACTCGGTGCCTATCGCGATAATGAAGTAGATGCAAATCATCCTACAATCCTGGCGATCGAGCGCTTGAAAGAACAAGGGGCAACAGTTAACCAAATTATATTAACGCCTCTCAATATTGAGGATATTACACAACTCTTAATCGATACCCTCCATCGCGATCGCGAAGCCGTAAACTCTCTTGCAGAATTAATCTTACAAAAAACTTTGGGGAATCCCTTCTTTATCAATGAATTTCTCAAAACAATCGCTCAGGAAAATCTCTTCACTTTCAATCGCGATCGACAGTTTTGGGAATGGGAAACAGCACAAATTACAGCACTGGGCATTACAGATAATGTAGTAGATTTAATGATAGATAAGTTACGAAAAATTGCCAATGCGACCCAAATTGTGTTGCGTCTGGCTGCTTGTATTGGTAACTCTTTTGACCTCAATACGCTCTCGATTATTTACGAGCAGTCTGAGTCAGAGACTTTTCGAGAACTTTTGCCAGCAATTCAACAGGGTTTAATTCAACCACTTTCAGAGTTAGAAGTAAGCTCAGAAGCTGTATTAGAATCCTCTTTAATTTTGCGAGATTATAAGTTTCACCACGATCGCATTCAACAAGCTGCTTATGGCCTTATTGAACCCGATCTCCAGAAGTCTGTTCATCTTCAGATCGGTCGCTTGTTACTGGCTAATTTTAGCGAGCAAGAAACAGCAGAGAAGATATTTACCCTCGTCGATCACCTTAATAAAGGGATCGAGTTGATCGACGATCGAGTTGAAAAAATAAAACTATCAAAGCTTAATTTATATGCTGGTAAAAAGGCAAAAGAAGCCATTGCCTATGCAGCATCAAGAAATTATCTTCTTCTGGCAATAGATGAATTTCCGGGAGAAATTTGGGAAGAAAATCATGAAATGGCACTCGATCTTTATAAAGAACTTGCAGAGATTGAGTATCTTAATGGTCATTTTGAGCAATCCCAATCACTCATTGCAATAGCTCTGGAAAGATCGAGATCGATACTTGATCGTACAGATTTTTACTTGCTTCAAATGAACGAATATACTTTATTAGGTAAATCTATCGATGCGATTGAAGTAGGTCGCGTTGCTTTAGAGTCTCTAGGCGTAAATCTCCCTCGTCAAGATCTTGCCTCAGTTTTCCAATCCGAACTTGAAGAGTATCAAAAAAATATTGGAGATCGAAAGATTAGTTCGTTATATGATAGCCCAGAAATGGTAATCCCAGAGAAGAGAGCTGCTGTAAAAATACTGACTCGAGTTAATCCTGCTGCTTTTATTATCGATTCATCGCTTTTCCAGATCATTTCAGCTAAATTAGTTAATCTTAATCTTAAATACGGTCATATGGAAAAGTCTCCAACGAGTTACTGCTTCTTTGGATTAGTTAAAGCCCATGTTTTGCAAGAATATGAATTGGGTTATGAATATAGTCTTCTTGGCATTAAACTCGCTGAAAAATATACAGATTGGTCGACTAAAAATTTAGCGATTCTCATTCATGCAGACATGACCATGCCTTGGTTAAAACCGATCAAACAGTCCGAGCAATATAATGAGATTGCAATTAATGCGGGTTTGCAAGGTGGCGATCTACAAATGGTTGGCTATAATTTTATCTATAATCTTTATAACTTGATTTACCAAGGTAAGGATTTAGATTTTCTCCTTAAAGAAGTTTCTCGCTGCTTATTATTCATACGGGAAAGTCAGAATGAGTGGGCAGAAAATTGTGCCGTTGCAAGTAAAATCATTATTGAAAATCTAGTTGGCATGAATCCTGATCGATTCTCTTTTAATGGAGAAGGTTTTCATGAAATTACGTCAATCGAAGAATGGCAAAAAAAGACCCCTGCCGCAGTTTGTTTCCACTATATTTTCAAATCTCAAGCTCTATATCTCTACGAGCGTCCAATGATTTTAAAAGATATAGAACACGCAGAAAAATTGTTAAGTTTTATTCCAGCGACTATCTCAATTGCCAGTCATAATTTTTATTACTCCTTAACTCTCATCGCTCAATATCCCAAAATATCACCTCAAGAACAAAAAGAATACTGGCAGAAAATTGAAACTAATCAAAAACAGATGAAAATATGGGCAGATAATTGCGAAGCAAACTTCCTGCATAAATATCTCCTCGTTGCCGCAGAAATGGCTCGTATTTCTGGTAAATGGCAAGAAGCAATGGAACTCTACGATCGTGCCATCGAATCCGCCAAAGAATACGAATTTATCCAAAACGAAGCATTAGGAAATGAACTCGCTGCCAAATTCTGGCTGGCACGAGGAAAAGAAGACTTTGCCAGACTCTATATGAGAAAAGCACACCAATGCTATCAAATTTGGGGAGCCAAACGCAAAGTTGAGGATTTGGAGGAGAAATATCTACAGTGGTTTGGTTCAGCGTCACCTAGGTTTGAGAACATTACCACAAATACTTCAACAACAACTTCCAGAAACTCAGGTGAAGTACTAGATTTAGCCACAGTAATGAAAGCATCCCACACCATTTCTGGCGAAATAGACCTGGATCAGTTGCTGAAAAAATTAATGAAAATTCTAATTGAGAATGCCGGCGCTCAAAAAGGCTTTCTAATTCTTGCAAAGGAAGATAATTGGGTCATTGAAGCTGAAGGAGTTGTGGATTCTGATGATGTTCATATACTGAAATCAATTCCGATCGACTCTATAGATGCAGACCGCCAGTTCTCTCTCCTATCAGTCTCTATCATTAACTATGTCGCCCGTACCCAAGAAAGTTTAGTCTTAAATGATGCTACCCATGAAGGACAATTTATTCGCGATCCATACATTGTCGCTACTCAACCCAAATCTATTCTTTGCACACCCTTACTCAATCAAAGCAAGCTTAACGGTATCTTATATCTGGAAAACAATCTGACTACTGGAGCCTTTACCCCCGATCGCCTAGAAGTCCTAAAACTCCTATCTTCTCAAGCCGCGATTTCTCTGCAAAACGCTCAACTTTATGTTTCACTACGAGAGAACGAGAAAAGATTAACTCAATTTTTAGAAGCTATGCCCATAGGTGTCTTTACACTTAATGCTAAGGGCGAACCCTACTATGCAAATCAGGCTGCCCAGCGAATCCTTGGCAAGGGAATCGTAACGCTCGCCACAACTGATGAATTAACCGAAACCTATCAGGCTTATTTAGCAGGCACAGATGAACTATACCCAACTGCACGACAACCCATTCTAAGAGCCTTAAATGGCGAAAGCACGACTACAGATGATATAGAAATTCACCAAGTCGATCGAACAATTCCTTTAGAAGTATCAGCGACTCCCGTTTTTGACGAAAAGGGTCAGATTGTCTATGCGATCGCCGCCTTTCAGGATATTACCCAACGCAAACAAGCCGAAGCCGATCGGATTCAGTTTACCCAAGAACTAGCCTTTAAAAATCTTGCCCTAGAACGAGCTAAAGATGAACTAGAAGGATATAGCCGCACCCTAGAGCAAAAAGTCTCTGAACGTACTCAAGAACTATCGCAAACCCTCGATATTCTCAAAGCTACCCAAGCGGAATTGCTCTTTGAAAACGAGCTACTCAGAAGTACCGAACAATCCGCCACCTTTGACTATCAAGTCGGTGG
>JANMRU010000411.1:0-14305 GCA_031388585.1 Pseudanabaena sp. SOY_30_concoct_251
CGACAATTGGACAGCGATCGCCACCAATCACCTTTTGATACCACATCCATGCTTCGGGGTTAATCGGCTCGCCCACGGTTCCTAATAACCTGAGCGAAGATAGATCGCGAGCGTTAGGATGTTGCTCTCCCATCTTAATGAAGGCACGAATCGCTGTGGGTGCGGTATAAAACACATTCACGCCATACTTTTGAATCACATCCCAAAAACAGCCAGGATTAGAATTGCGCGGCGCACCTTCATACATGAGACTGGTCGCACCATTGGACAATGGGCCATAGACGATGTAGCTATGTCCGGTAATCCATCCCACGTCTGCGGTACACCAATAGACATCCGTATCTTGCAGATCGAAAATCCATTTGGTAGTCATATGCGTGTAGAGGTTATAGCCGCCGGTGGTATGTACGACCCCTTTCGGCTTACCCGTACTACCGCTGGTATACAGAACGAACAGCATGTCTTCTGCATCCATCGGTTCGGCGGGACAATCCGCTGAGATGCCTTGTTGTAACTCGTGCCACCAGTAGTCGCGATCGGGCTGCATGTGAGTGTGCTGTTTGGTACGCTGCACTACCAGAACGTTTTGCACTGTAGGCACGCCACCATCAGCTAAAGCTTTATCTACCTGGTCTTTAAGTGGCACCATCATATCCTTACGCCAGCCACCATCAGCCGTAATTACCAGCTTCGCTTTACCGTCTACCAGGCGATCGCGCAGTGCTTCTGCACTAAAACCACCAAATACAACACTATGGGGTGCGCCAATACGCGCACAGGCTAACATTGCGATCGCCGCTTCGGGAATCATCGGCATATAGATCCCCACCACATCCCCTTTTTGGATGCCTAGCTGTTTGAGCGCATTGGCAAATTGGCAGACTTCGCGATGCAGTTGGGCGTAGGTGAGGGTACGCGAGTCACCTGGTTCGCCCTCCCAGATCAGCGCAGCTTTGTTGCGTCGCCAAGTGGTGAGGTGGCGATCGAGGCAGTTGTAGGTGATATTAATCTTGCCGCCATCAAACCATTTCGCAAAGGGTGGTTGCCAGTCGAGTACCGTATGCCATTTCTCAAACCAATGCAGTTCGGTTTCGGCTAGCTCCGCCCAAAATTGGGTAGGGTTAGCTTTGGCTTTTTCGTAAATTTGCTTGTATTCTTCCAGGCTTTTGATCTGGGCTTTTTGTGAAAACGCCTCAGATGGACTAAATAAACGCTTTTCCTGAAGAATAGATTCAATCGTAGGTTGTGACATATGAGCAATATAAAAGGGGTTTGCTATTTACTTACTGAATATCATGCCAAGTCATCAAGGTACAAAAGTTGTAAGAATTGTGGATTTTTTTGCGATCGCATTTTCACGAAAAACTACTAATGCTAAGATTGCGTGTTAATTTATTGGCATACTGAGCAACCAGAGTTAATCGCCGTGTATATCAAGCATATTGAGTTGTCTCGTTTCAAATCCTTTGGTGGTACGACCCCCATTCCGATACTGCCAGGATTTACAGTCGTCTCTGGCCCCAATGGATCTGGCAAATCAAATATCCTCGATGCTTTGCTTTTCGCGTTAGGTCTATCTAGCTCCAAGGGTATGAGAGCCGAGCGTTTGCCCGACTTGGTAAATCAGGCACATTCGCAAAAAGGACGCACAGTCGAAGCCAGCGTTAAGGTTGTGTTTGCCCTGGATGACGAAGATCGCCTAGGCGAGATGACTGATGAGGAACTGATCGCTTCTGTCAACATTGAGAACCCTTCAGTCAGCGAGATCGATAGTCCAGAAATTCTGGAAGTACCTGAATCTGCCGAACTCACCCCAAATACCGAGCCAAATACCGAGAATGTTGAAATAGCAGCCAATTCCGATAATTCTGTCAATACCGACGGAAGTACTCAAGGCAACCCTAACGAGTGGACGGTGATGCGTAAGCTACGGGTTACTAGCCAGGGTACTTATACCTCTACCTACTACATCAACGGCGAGCCCTGCACGCTCGGAGATCTGCACGAACAGCTAGCAAAACTGCGCATTTACCCCGAAGGCTACAATGTCGTGCTGCAAGGCGACGTTACCAGCATTATTTCCATGAACTCGCGCGATCGCCGCGAAATTATCGACGAACTGGCAGGCGTTGGTGAGTTTGACCGCAAAATTAATCAGGCGAAGGACAAACTCGATGATGTCAAAGACCAGGAAGATCGTTTTCGCATTGTCGAGCAAGAGTTAGTCGCCAACCAGGAAAAGCTGAAGAACGATCGGGTCAAAGCGGAAAAATATCAGACCCTACGCAAAGAACTAGAGTCTCTAATTGCCTCTGAGGTTGTATTGCAACATCGTCAATTCCTGCAACAGCAAACCACAAAGCAAACTGAACTGAGTAATGGGCTAACCGCCGCCTCGGCGCTAAGAGATCAAATTGCTGCATTGAATGAGGCGATCGCCACAGCCACAATCGAGCTCGAAACCCTTAATGCCAAAGTCCGCACCCTAGGCGAAGAAGAATACCTCGCCGTTTCCACTGATATTGCCAATAAAAGCGCTGAACTGCGCGCCATGCAACGGCAGCAGCAGGATTTGACGAATAACTATCAAACCAATCAGAACAATATCGTCGCGACGCAAGCAGAAATCGACGAATACCTCAAACAACTCGAACAACTAGGCGGCCAAAAACAGGTACAGGAGCAGGAAATTGGATCGCTAAGCCTGGAACGAGATCGACAAGCATCGGTAGTGGAGCGCTATCGCCGCGAATTGCAGTCGATCGCCTCGTCAGCTAACGATTGGATGAAGCAGCAAGCGCATCTTTATCAGGCGATCGAAACCATACAGAAAACCATCGACCCGCAGCGCCAGGAACACACGCGCTTAACGGAATCATTGCGACAATGGTCGCTCCAGTTAACCACCCAGGAAGCTGGGATGACGGAATTGCAAGAACTACAAGGTCAATCACTGGAATCGGAGCTAAATCAACACCAGTCAATGGCTAGCCTGACTCAGGCATCAATCCAATCGCTAGCAGCATCTCTTAGCGAAGCTCAAACAGAGCTGCAAACTACGAAACAGACGATCGATCGCCTCACCGAGGAGCAACGGATGAAGGGGCGACAGCTCGACAAGCTAGAAGCGCAGGTACAGGCAACCAGCGAAGCTCAGGGTACCCGCGCCACCCAAATCGTGATGGAAGCCAAGATCCACGGCATTTATGGCCTTGTAGCACAATTGGGGACGGTGGAGCCCAAATACCAGCTTGCGCTCGAAATTGCCGCAGGAAATCGGCTGGCGCAAGTCGTGGTGGAAAGCGATGAAGTTGCGGCCAAAGCCATTAACCTACTGAAACAGGAAAGGGGAGGCAGAGCTACGTTTCTGCCACTGAATAAACTCAGACCCGCCCGCGAGCTGTTTAGCCTCGATCCCAAATTGGGCGCGATCGCCTATGCCCTGGATCTAATCGAATTTGATTCCCGCTACGAGGATGTATTTGCCTATATTTTCGGCAATACGCTGGTTTTCGATCGCCTGGAGAAAGCACGCCCACACATTGGCAAATACCGCATGGTCACACTCGAAGGCGACCTATTGGAGACAACGGGTGCGATGACAGGTGGCAGTGCGCCATCACGTGGCGGCATTCATTTTGGGACGGTCGCCGCCACCGAATCGAATGAAATTGCGCAGTTGCGCGATCGCCTCGTAGAAATCGACGGTCTATTGGTGCACCTCCACAAGCAGTTCAGCAAGACGCAAGCAACCATAAATACATACTCAGAGCAATTGCAAAATGCCCGAACATCGCAACGAGAAGCCCAAGTGCAATGCGATCGCCTCACCGAACAGATCAATCGCACATTTAAGGATCGCGATCGCCTGCAAGACCAAATGCACCAAAACCGTACATCCATCGAAGTTGCACAGGCACAGGTCGCCAGCTTAGAGGGATCGATCCTAGAGCAAGAAGCTCGATTACAAGTAGAAAAGCTCCAATTAGCAGAGTTAGAGAAATCTGGAACGCATCAGCGCTGGCAGCAAGAACAGGAAGCACTCCAGCAACAAGAGCAAAAACTTAACACCATCGAACTATCACTGAGAGCGGCTCGCCAGCAACTCACCGACTGGGAAAACCAGGGACATCTCACCACTGAAAAGATTAATCAGCGCCAAGTACGCTTGCAAGAATTACGCACTCATCAAACTGAGATGCTCAACAACAGTAGCCAAGCCCAAACTGGTATTAAGTTGTTGGAAGAAGAAATCGCATCTCTCCAGGTTAGACTCAACGCCCTCGAACAAACCATTGGTACAGCTAAAGCAGAACGGGATGCTTGCGATCGCGCCCTACGCAGCCATCAAGCCAGCCACCAGCAACTCACCTGGCAACTAGAAAAAAATGGCGAACGTCATACCGAGATCGAAGCCCAACTAGTCCAAATCAAAGCCAGCATTGCCACAATTGAGTTACCTGAAGTCCTGCCAGAAATCCCAGAGAGCATGACCTTAGAGCAACTGGAGATGGAGCAACGCCGCCTCCAAAAGCGCTTGCAGTCAATGGAACCAGTCAATATGATGGCGATCGCTGAATATGAAGCTACTACCACTCGCCTCAATGAGTTGAGTGCGCGACTGGAAACTCTCAATCAAGAACGTACCGAGCTGCTATTACGGATTGAGAACTTTACGACATTGCGTCAACGTGCCTTTATGCAAGCATTTGATGCCGTGAATGAGCATTTTAAAACTATCTTTGCTGAGCTATCTGATGGCGATGGCCACCTCCAATTAGAACATCCAACTGCACCTCTGAGTGGCGGTCTCAACCTGGTGGCACATCCCAAGGGTAAACAGGTACAGCATCTAGCTTCCATGTCAGGGGGCGAGAAGTCGCTCACAGCCCTGAGCTTTATATTTGCACTACAACGCTACCGTCCATCACCATTCTATGCCTTTGACGAAGTAGATATGTTCCTTGATGGTGCGAATGTGGAGCGTCTAGCAAAAATGGTTCGCAAGCAAGCTGAAATGGCTCAGTTTATTGTGGTCAGTCTGCGTCGCCCCATGATTGACTGTGCCCAGCGTACGATTGGCGTCACGCAAGCACGCGGAGCGCACACGCAGGTTTTAGGATTGGAATTGCGATCAAGCTAAAAATTAGATGTCTTCTAAATCATGCTTCCAGAAAAACGAGCTTCCCTGCGATCGCAACCTCAATGGATTCAGCAAGGAATTAAGCTGAGTCATGCTTTTCACTGCCGTCATAAAAGAGGCGTAATTCATAATAGTTTAAATATTTCGCTATCAATCTTGATATTAATATTTATAGGAGGACTTTTCTGTCTGGGAACTGTTCTCTCCCCCCTTTTATTCATTCCCTTGGGTTCTGTGGGATTCGGATTATCGTACTTTATGCTCTTTATCTTAATTGTGCATGAAGCATCTCATAATATGTTTATTATCCTGAAGAATCCCAAGCAAGCTCAAGTTTGGAATCGTTTTTTCGGCTGGGTGGTCTGCATTCCTTTTGGGATTGAATATATCAAACATTGGGAAATAGGACATAAGATTCATCATTTCCATCCCGTTGAACCTCGCGATCCGCAAAATTGCCCTGAGACGATTAAAACTGGATCGCAGTTATTTAAGTATCTCGCTAAAGTCCTGTTAATCCCCGGATACGCGATCTTACGTACTGAATATTCCTGTCCTGTAGAGAAAGAGTATGGCAAAAATTGGTGTCTAACTTTAGGTTCGGCGTTTGTCTGGATCTTGTCAATCAGTTGGGTAACAATCTATTGGAGTTGGGCGGTTGCAGTAGCAGCTATTTTGGGTATACAAATACTGGTAGTGTTAAACACACTCAAAATAAGCATGGAACATGGTGGAGAAATCGGTCGCAGGAATAATTCCTTGATGCGCTCCTATAGCTCTTTTTTTCCCCTCAGAAGTATATTTATGCCCTTTAATATATCGCTTCATTTCGAGCATCATCTCAATTACTGCATTCCCTGGTACGATTTGATGAATTACCATCGGCAACTTGCCAAAATAGTGCCTCCTGAAGTTTATTCAGACGTTTTTAAGTTTAACAGTGAAGTATGGCAGCAAATTAATTCCTAATCGACTTGTTTTTCAATAATCTATGGGCAAATTTAACAACCAGGTAGTCTTAATTACAGGGGGATCAGCTGGGATTGGAGCAGCTCTGGCTCAGGAATTGGTCTCTGAAGGAGCGAGTCTTGTACTGCTAGCACGACGCACAGAGCGGTTAGAAGCGATCGCCAATAAAATCGATCCCACAGGTGAACGGGTACTGGCAGTTGCCTGTGATGTTACTAAAGATGGCGATTTAGAAAGAGCTGTAGAACTTGCCCGTAGTAAGTTTGGCAAGATTGATGTTGCGATCGCCAATGCCGGTTGGTCTTTAAAGGGGAACCTAGAAGATCTGAGTTTAGAAGATTATCGCCGTCAGTGGGAAACCAATGTGTTTGGTGTACTCCGCACCCTCTACGCTACCCTAGAAGAACTCAAGCGAACTCAAGGTAGGTTGGTAATTATCGGTAGCGTGAAAAGTTATATTGCTTTGGGTGGAGATTCTGCCTACAGTACCAGTAAATTTGCGCTCAGGGCTTTGTGCGAGTCCTTATCAGGTGAATTAGCCCCTTACAAAGTCTCCGTCACCCACATTTGTCCTGGCTACGTCGCAACTGAGATTCGTCAGATAGACAACCAGGGTATTGTTCGCAGCGATTGGCAAGACCCTATTTCTCCCAAGCTGTTAAGAAGTGCCAAACAAACAGCCAAGCAGATTGTCAAAGCGATTTATAAAAGACAACCGGAGCAAGTACTTACCTCCTACGGCAAATTCGTGGTTTTACTCAAACGTTATCTGCCCAGGTTACTATCTTGGCTAATTTCGATTCTAGAAATTAAGGTAGTTTCTAAATCACACTAGACAAACTAATTATGGCACTTGTCAATCCACTTGTCTTTCCCATTCTACAAATTCTTGCTGGCGTAACCACACTCTCGATTGTCTTGTCATCAATAATTAGCATCCTCTATCGTAGTGAGCCTGACAAAGTTAAGAATACTTGGCTGAAATTATGGATTTTATTAGGTCTAATTCTAGTTTTGATCGGTACGGGTAGTTTTGGGAAATGGGCTTTCTTACCCATGGCTTTATTTCT
Source organism: Pseudanabaena sp. SOY_30_concoct_251 (assembly GCA_031388585.1). Taxonomy (GTDB): domain Bacteria; phylum Cyanobacteriota; class Cyanobacteriia; order Pseudanabaenales; family Pseudanabaenaceae; genus PCC-6802. The sequence continues at coordinate 7,183 of JANMRU010000411.1, forward strand.
GGCTTATTGGGGATGGGTGGAACTGTTGCAATGTATTGAGGTTAAGTATGGCAAAATCGTAAATTCTACCGCGATCGCTTACCTCGGCACTCTAGGCATATTGGGAGGATTGTTGGGAACGACCTGGGTTACTTTTTTGGGAGTTGTAATTGCAGCTTGGGTAGCCATTGCCCTACCAATGCTTTATCATCGTCAACCGGCATCCATGCATAGTGTTTTAGGTACTGCTTTCGGCATGATTTTTATTACGATGCCCCTAGGTAACCTCTTAGAGTTAGTTGCCAATTCCTATGGTGAATTTAGTTTGCTGATTCTGCTAGTGATGGGCAATGATGGATTTTCTCAAGGCTTCGGTTTGATGGGAGGGAAAACTCCTCTGATGCCGAATATTAGCCCTACTAAAACTTGGGTGGGAGCTGGGGGCGGTTTTCTAGCTTGTTTGGTTATTGGCTATCTTCTGCATTTTCTGGTTCCAGGCTGGCAAATTTGGCAAGTTATCCTGGTTGCTGGGTTAGTCTCAGCAGTTGCACTTTGCGGGGATTTGATTGCTTCTTCTCTCAAGCGAGAAGCAGGAGTTAAGGATTTTGGTACAGTTCTCGCTGTGACGGGGGGAATTCTCGATAAATTCGATAGTTTACTTTTTGCTGTTCCAATTTTTTATTTTATTGCTAAATTTTTAGATAATAATATTAGTCTTTAAATTCCCGATAAGAATAAAGCAAGTAACCCTGAATCTGTTTTAAATCAACTATGTTTAGTCCAATTTTACGACAATTAGATTTAGCTAACTCGCTTACTTTAACAGGATTATTCCTCAGCTTTTTTACTGTAGTTGCAGCGGCAAATGGGAAATTTAATCTAGCAATTATTTGTTTGATTTATGCTGGAATCATCGATTTGTTTGATGGTTTTGTTGCTAGTAAGATCGACCGAAATCAGTTGCAAGCTGAGGCTGGCAAACAACTAGATAGTCTTGTCGATCTTTGCTCCTTTGGCTTTGCTCCAGCTCTTTTTGCTTACTGTTTTGGACTCCGAGATTGGTTATCGATCTTCATCCTAATTCTTTATTTAGGAGCTAATGCTTTGCGGTTAGCTTATTTTAATAATCAAGGTTTAGCTGATCGAGGAGAGCAAGAGTATTTTACCGGATTGCCTGTGACCTATGCTGCCCTGTTTATTCCATTAGTTTTTACCGCTAGTTTTGCTTTACCCCAGACACAGATGAAATTTGTGCTCGATGCAGTTTATTTACTCCTGGCGATCGCGATGGTAGCCAACTTCAAAATGCTCAAACTGCGTGGTATTTGGTATGGCATCTTTGCGGTGGGAGCAGCCACTCTCACAGGAGTTTATGGCTGGGCAATTATCGCCAGAATTTAGTCAGAGAACATAGATGAAACATGAGATTTTTTTGAATCAGGGTAAGAATTTGGATTTTGCTACAACCGATGTTTGCTATCGCGATCGCCAAACAGGAGAAATTGTTACTGAAATCAATTCTTCGGCATCTACTTTACGCTGGTTCTACGAAGACTCTTTGGGCTTTAAAGTTTTTAACTATTTGCTGAACAATCAATTTTTTTGTTGGTTCTATGGCAAATTTCAGGATTTACCTACTAGCTGCTCTAAGATATCCAAATTTGTCATTCAACATCATCTCGATCTAGAAGAAATCGAACTTCCTCTAGAAAGTTATTGGAGTTTTAATGATTTCTTCTCACGACGACTAAAGACAGGTGCTCGCCATTTTAATGCCGATCCAGACGTATTTTGCGCTCCCGCAGATGGCAAGGTTCTAGTCTATCCCCAACTACAAGCAGAAACTCAAATTCCCGTCAAAGGAAGTTCAATTAATATCGAGTCTCTTTTAGACTCTGAAGTAGATGCACAAAGGTTTCGTAGAGGTGTAGCCTTAATAGTCAGACTTGCTCCCTACGATTATCACCGTTTCCATTTTCCCGATCGAGGAAAAGCCAGTGCTGCTCGCTACATTAGAGGAAGATATCATTCAGTTAACCCGATCGCTCTCGCTAAAATTCCCAATCTATACTGTTACAATAAGCGATCAATAACCGAGTTTTCTTCAGAACATTTTGGACGGATTGCTTATGTAGAAGTGGGAGCGATCGCCATTGGCAGCATCGTACAAACCTACAATCCTGGCCCCGTAGCCAGAGGTCAAGAAAAAGGTTACTTCCAATATGGAGGCTCGACTTTAGTATTGCTGTTTGAGCCAGATGCGATCGCTTTCGACCGAGACCTAGTTCGAGATTCTGCTAATGGCATTGAAAATCACGTATTAGCAGGTAGTAAGTTAGGAAAGAAACAGTTGTAAAAACAAATGAATAAGACCAATTCACTAGCAGAACCATATGACTGGCTATTCCAGCAAGCAACTGCAAAAACATTAAATCAAGCCGTGCAAGAACTTGTCTGGCTGAGTGGCACAGCCATCTATAATCACTGGTTTCAGCTTGAATGTCGAGGACTGGAGAATCTACCTCAGGATCGAGGTTATATTATGGCTGCTAATCACACCAGTCATCTTGATGGCTCAGCAATAATCGCAGCTTGTGGGCAACACCTCAACCAAGTTTATAGTTTGGCCGCTCAGGACTATTTTTTTGACCGCCCTGTTAAATCCTGGCTATGTCGCAATTGGTTGAACATGATTCCTTTCAATCGTCGAGGACAGTTTCTCGACTGCCTGCCAACTTGCCAAGAAGTCATTGCTCGACAGCAAGCGATTCTATTTTTCCCTGAAGGAACTCGTTCTGAAACTGGACAACTTCAGCCACTCAAGCTAGGTTTGGGAATCCTGGTTATGAAGTTGAAGGTGCCTGTTGTACCCGTACATATCCAGGGGACTTATCGGGCTTTGCCGAAAGGCAAGGTTTTCCCAAAAAAATATCCAATTCGGGTAAGTTTTGGCTCTCCTCTAGAATTTAAGCATTATCTAACGATAGATAATGTAAGCGATGATCATCAAATTTACCGAGAAATAGTAAGTGATGTCTACGTTGCAATTCAGAAGCTGAAAACGATCAATGAGATGCCGGCGCAGCATGATGAGAAAGTAATAATTGAGAGGAGTGAATGAGTTAATGACTGAAAACAACGATCTCGAACAGAAAACTCCAACTAACAATGCTTTGTGGGGTCATAAATGGGGATTCACCGATACTTCTTTGCAGATTAACAACGATCGCTCGGTAACTATGACAGGCAATCGCTACGATCTATCGGGATATAAAATGCCGCATCTGATCCCTTACATAGAAGAATTATTAGACACTAAAATTACCCCCACAGATATCTTAGCAGAAGTCAAATATCCCCATATTACGCCACCAAATTGCGATCGCGATTTTTGTCAGGCGATCGCTAATTTTTTTCCTGCCCATCAATATAGCTTTGAAGATTCAGAAAGACTTCTCCATAGTCACGGACAAACTACTTTTGAAGAAGTCCATAAAGTTCTTTATGGTCAGCTAGAACGCTTAGTAGACATGGTGTTTTATTGTGAATCGACCGCAGATGCCCAAAAACTGATTGAACTAGCCACTAAACATAATATTTGTCTTGTGCCTTTTGGTGGAGGCACTAGCGTTAGTTGTGCTCTCAAACTACCACTGACAGAAATTCGTATGATCATCGCTGTGGATATGAAGCGGATGAAGCGGATTGAGTGGATTGATAAGGAAAATCTCCGGGCTTGCGTTCAGGCAGGAATTACGGGAATCCAACTTGAAGCAGAGTTGCGCCAACAAGGTTTTGTTTGCGGACACGAACCCGATAGTTTGGAATTATCTACCTTAGGAGGTTGGATTGCGACCAATGCCAGCGGGATGAAGAAAAACCGCTATGGCAACATTGAGCAAATTGTGGAAAATATTACCCTGCTGACACCAAGAGGTGTACTAGAACAAGTAGAATCAACACCCCGAGCTTCGATGGGAATGCAGCTACACCAGATCCTCTTTGGTAATGAAGGTAACTTAGGGCTAATTACTAAGGCTACGATCAAGATTCACCCTCTACCCCAGGTGACTAAGTTTGGCTCCCTAATTTTCCCTGATTTTGGATTGGGGGTTAAATTTCTCTATGAATTAGCCCATAGTGGATTTCTCCCAGCTAGTATCCGTTTGGTTGATAACAATCAGTTTCGCTTTGGGCAAGCTTTAAAACCTAAAACTACTGGGAGTCAGGCTTATATTGACAAACTGAAAAAGTTTTACGTGCTTAAACTACGGGGTTTCAATCCGCATCAAATGGTTGCTGTAACTATTGTGATGGAAGGTGCGGAGGCAGAAGTTGCTTATCAACAATCTCATATTTATGCTTTAGCTAAACGATTCCAGGGTTTGGTTACGGGTGCAGCTAACGGAAAACAGGGCTACATGCTCACCTATGCGATCGCCTATTTAAGAGATTTTTTATCTTCCTATTACATTATTGGTGAAACTTTTGAAACTTCTGTAGCTTGGAGCAAAATTCAGCAATTATGTATAAGTGTTGAGCAGCAACTTCAAGCACAACATCAAAAGTTTAATTTACCTGGTAAACCCTATCTTTCCTATCGCATCAGTCAGGTTTACCATACAGGTGTTTGCATTTATTTTATGTTTGGTGTTTACACCAAAGGAGTTGATCGGCCAGACGTAATTTGCAGTCAGATTGAGCATTCTCTACGCCAAATTATTATTGCTATCGGTGGTTCCATTTCTCATCATCATGGAGTGGGGAAAATCCGTCAGGACTTCATGAAAGATACTTTATCTCCTGCCAGCATCGAATTACTGCGTCAGATTAAGCAGGCTAGCGATCCGCAGAATATTTTTGGAATTCGCAATAATGTTTTTGCTGAAGATAAATAGTGGTGATAAGTTCAGGTTTGTGATTTGGGCATATCTTGATGGGGGAAAGCGCGATCGCAAGCTCCCAAAACCGTTAATGTTTGGTGTTGCGCGTCGGTTAAACCCATCGCACCCGTAATATTCATCTCAGCATAAGGGCGAGGCACTTCCAGGTATTGAAAGGCTTGACCCGTTTGCAAATCCCAGCATTGAATGCTTTCGTCTTGACTGGCACTGAGCAGCAGATTGGGTGTAATAAATATCAAAGACCAAACCCAGTGTTGATGTCCTGAGAGAGTTTGGATGCATTCCCCAGTCTCCAAGTCCCAGTGCTTAATCGTGCGATCGGCACTGCCGCTGACCAGTTGCCGACCATCTGGACTAAAACGAACTGTTGTGACGAGTTGCTGATGACCGCTCAATACCTGTAGGCATTTCCCAGTTTGAACGTCCCAAACCATCACCTGATTGTCGTCTCCCGCACTGGCTAACCATTCACTATTGGGGCTAAACGCTATGCTCCAGATGCGGTTGCCATGGGCGTACCAGGTGCGCGAACATGCGTAGGATTCCGTACTCCATAGTTTCAGCATTTGTTCATAACCACCACTGGCTAACCATTCACCGTTGGGACTAAAGGCAACAGAGAGAGCCGATCCTAAATGTCCTTCCAGAGTGCGCGTGCAATTACCTGTTTCCACATCCCAGAGCTTTACGGTACGGTCATAACTGGCACTGGCGATCTCATTTCCACTGGGATGAAAAGCCAGATCCCAGATCCAACTCGTGTGTCCTTGCAGTGTGAGGCGACAGCGTTCTGATTCGGGATTCCACAGTTTAATCGTGCGGTCAGTGCTGCCACTAGCAATAGTTTTACCGTCAGGGCTAAAGGAGATCGCCAAGACACGGTTTTGATGACCGCGAAGGGTTTGAAATGGCTCGATTGTCTGCTGTTGTGGCAGCGCGTCATATTGCTCAGCTAGGTGATGAGGCAACCGCCAGAGGCGCACGGTTTGATCCTCATGTCCACTTGCCAGGATCGGTTGATTGGGATGTAGGGCGATCGCATAGATTGAGTTGCTATGCCCTTGAAGCGTAGTAGTGGAGTCTCCTGTGCGGGGATTCCAAAACCGCGTGGTGTTGTCGTCGCCGCCGCTAGCCAGGAACCTGCCACTGGGATGAAATTTAACCGACCAAACCCGATTCGTATGTTTTCTTAATGACTGAGTACAGGTGCCAGTTCGAGTATCCCACAATCGCACCGACAGATCGTAGCTGCCGCTCGCCAGCGTGCGACCATCAGGACTAAAATCCACGCTGACCACTGGGGCAGTATGTCCATTGAGCGTGTGCAAACAGTTACCTGTGTGAGTACACCAGAGCTTAACGGTGCTGTCCATGCTGGCACTGGCAATTTGATTGCCATCAGGACTGAGCGCGATCGCCATAATCCATTGGCTATGTCCTGTAAATACTCGCAAGCATTCTCCAGTATGGATATCCCAGTAACGAATGCAATTATCTTCACCTCCACTAAATAGGCGATCGCTATTCGTAGTAAAAACGAGGCTCCAAACACATGCCTCATGACCTTTCAGTGTTTGCACACACTTGCCAGATTCAATTTCCCATAATTTAATTGTGGAGTCAGTGCTACTGCTGGCGAGGTAGCTTCCATCAGGGCTAAAGATTGTATCTGTGACGATATTATCGTGTCCCTGAAGGATTCTAAAGCATTGTCCATTATTGCTGTCCCAGAGGCGAATTGTGTGGTCTTGAGCACCGCTGGCCAGGATCGGCTGAGTGGGATGAAAAGCGACTGACCAAACCCAGGAACTATGACCTTGGCATCGCGCGATTGGATGCATGTTTGCGACAGACCAGATCGTCAGAACACCATTGGTATCGCTGGTGGCAAATGATTCACCATTGGGGCTAAACGCTATGCAGGTAACACCGCCAAACGTATTGGCAAACTGACATTGGCAAAAAACAGCTCGACTAAAGTTGGTTTGATGGAGTGTGATGTCATGCAACAGTGCCTGTCGAATCAGCAGTCCTGAAAAATTGTAGCCCGTCAGATCTGTCTTAAGATATCGCAATAGATTCAAGAGGTTGCCCCCACCATATCCATGCTGCGTAACTGGTAACGACTGCAATTGGACTAAAAGGATTTGGAGTTGCCGCGCCACAGCGATCGCCGCACCAAATTTGCCCAGTAGTTTAGCGGCGAGGGGCTGGAGGATCAAGCGAGTTTGACTTTCGCG
>JANMRU010000154.1:0-12440 GCA_031388585.1 Pseudanabaena sp. SOY_30_concoct_251
TTGGAAACTACGCGCTTTGCGGTGAGGGTTTCCCCATTGGCAAGCTTGACCGCGATCGCGCCATGAGTTTTAGATTTAGGCAAAATCTGCGTCACTCTGACACCATAACGAATTTCACTGCCTGCTTTTGTTAAACCCTCGACCAGCACCTCGGCAATGCGCCCAACACCACCTTTAGGGTAGTTGATGCCGCCATAGTGGCGATCGCTGAATACCATGCCAGCATTAATCATGGGCGTTTTGTCGGCGGGCACAACCGACCAGCAGTAGCACTCCATATCAATGAATTTGAGCAATTCTGGGTCAGAAATATAGCGTCGTGCCACATCACCTGCATTCTGCGGCAGGAATTTCGCTAAACCCAAACAGGCAAGCGGATTTTGAAAGAATACTCGCATCAGATAGCCAAACTCTTCGAGCGAGAGTAATTCGATCGCATTGAGGCAATTAAATACTTGCCAACAGGTATCGTAGAACTTGCGGATCCCTTCGCGCTCGTGGGGGAAGCGATCGCCTAAATCCTGGATGAACTTGGAGTAATCTCTGGCAACTTTAATATCCAGTCCATTTGGCAAATGGTAATGAATTTGCGTATCGTCAGGGATGGTATCGATATGAACATGAACAGCATCAAGGGCGCGAGTCAGCAGATTGGTCGTACCTTGCTTCCCAAAACCAAAGATCATTGAGGCACCGACATCAAAGCGGTACCCATTGCGCTCAAAATAGCCAGAACTACCACCTGGGATTAGATATTTCTCTAGAACAAGAACTTTGACTCCTTTTGCTGCTAGCTGAGTTGCGGTGACTAAACCACCCATGCCGGAGCCAATTACAATTACATCTGCATCAACCATCAGTTTTTTATTTTGAGTACATTGCTTTTAGCAAGACTTACTTCTCCACCTGCACCCCTTTCCAAAAAGAAACATGATCCTTGATATTTGCAGCAGCTTCTTTAGGATTGGGGTAGAACCAAGCGGCATCTTTATTCACTTTGCCATCAACTTCAATATCGTAATAGCTAGCAACACCTTTCCAGGGACAATTGGTATGGGTGTTACTGGCTTTGAAATATTCAGCATTAATCGCGTCGGGGTGGAAATACAGATTGCCTTCAACAACCTCACAGCGGTTGCTTTCTGCTAAAACTGCGTTATGCCACATTGCCTTTGCCATAGTTACGTCCAAATAATTGTCTACTCCTATATTAATAGGGGGAACTATTTGGGGGAAGTCTATTTCAATATTTGTTGTATATATTAGATGTAATACCCGATCGCAAAGTCTATTTAGGATTGAGGAGAAATACCAATGTCAGCCCCCAAATTTTTAATCGCCTTACTTGGTAGCAGTGCTTTATTTGCTGCCTCTGGTCTGAGCGCTGCTGCCCAAAATGTCCCTACAACTTCGACAACTCCCGCACAGCAGGCTTTACAGGAAACGCAGGACTCGAGATCGCTTTATTCTTCGGGTAGTAGCAATTTCAATGTCATGCAACTGATCCACAATGCAAATTTGCTGAATGGTCGGACTTCTGAGCAATTTAATAACGATCAGTCCGAGTCGTTTAACGATGCTGTCAAGAATTTCCGTTCGCAGCAGCGTAAGCTTGGTGGCACTACCCCATCTACATCGGCTCCTGAAACCAAGCCCGTTCAAAAATAGATTAGCTTACGTTGAAACATGAAAAGACTTCGGGGCGATCGCGATCGTAAATGCCGCGATCGCTGAGCGTAATGGCTCCGCAAATTCGGCATCCGAAGCAATCCCAACCTCATCAAGCTTTCTACCTAAGAGTGGTAGAGAGATCGACGCTTCGTCAATGATACGAGCATCCATCACTGAAATCGTTTCCCTTAAAGATGCTTGTGCGTGTGTTGCGCGGGGTGAGGCATTGAACAGTGCAACGGGCTTACCCACAAGTTCTCCGCTGCCAACAATCCAGTCAAGCGCATTTTTTAAGACACCTGGCACGCCGTGAGCATATTCGGGGCTACAGATTAGCACGCCATCTGATTGTCTTAATTGAGTGCGAAAGTCGAGTACGGAGGATGGCTCTAGATCGGTGCCTTCAATATCGGGATTAAAGTGGGGCAGATCGTTAAGTCCGGTATAAAGGGCGATCGCCACACCATCAGGAGCTAAGATACTCGCCGCACGAAGCAAAGCGGTATTTGATGAGATCGCCCGCAGGCTCCCCGATATCGCCAGAATTCGTATTGGTTTAGAAGTATTCAGCAGTTTTAAGACTTCCATGCGATTATTCGCCACAACCTCCAATTTAGCTTTTAATTATCAAATCTAAAATTGGTTGGTTGGTGAGACAAAGCTAATGACAGGTGAATAGGTTTGGTTCCTGCACTCCGATACTGGCGATCGCACCATAAACGCTAGACATATCATCAGAAGCATCTCAGCTTTACTTGGTCTAGGTCTTAGGGGAAAACTCTGTAAATCTCTCTGCGATGAGCAATTCGCAGACAAGTGATGATTTGCGCCTTAGTATCCAAGGTTAATCCAATTCGGTAGTCACCCACACGAATTTTGTACTTGTCACTGTAACCTGCCATTTTCTCGATATATCCTAAACCAAAGGGGTTCTTGGTTTTGAGTTCTTGAAACACAATCTCTCCCGCACGACTTCGGGTAGTTTCTGGTAGTCTGGCCAGCTCTTTTAAAAATCGCTTTGTATACTCAACTGTCCACATATTGGCTTTTTACCGATTGATAATAAGTCAATGCTTCCTCACCAGTTAGGACTTCATCATCCTCAACCTCTGCCATTAATTTGACTAAACCAAAATTTTCCAGGATTTCCTCAATCTGCTCGAAAACTGCAACTGGAATCTGCACTGCTAGGAGTTGCTGGTTCTCATCCATTACGTATTGTTTCTGAATATCGAGCATTGTTGTTGCAAGCGAGATTATCAACTCTAATTTTAGCTTTTAACGATCAAATCTAAAATTGGTTGGTTGGTGAGGCAAAGCCAATGACAGGTGAATAGGTTTGGTTCCTGCACTCCGATGCTGGCGATCGCAGGTTCAGATGGGAATGGAATGAGGCGATCGAATAATATTTCGATTTTTGCAGACGGAGATTTTGTCTCCCTGAAAGCAAACTGGATCAAATAGACGCTGGGAAGCGCTTGTAGGGAATCTAAAAGACTATAGGCTAAATAATAAAGTGGCTGCTTGGTGCGATCGTTCAGGTGAAATGGTTGCTCGTAGCGGCCATCTTCTCTCTGGGCAATTACTTCGGCATACAAGGGGCCGCGTGCTGTCCAGACTATCGGCAGCCAAAAATTACCCGCATCCGTTGCCGGTATTCCATGTTGCTCGCTTACCCTGTTACGCAAACCTTCTAGATCGGCACAAGCAGGGGCAATCTCAAGCATTACGGAAGATTGGTAAGTCAGGGCTATTATGCATCATTTTAGGTAGCTCTACCCTTTGCGGCTTGCTGCGTACCGCCAAACGATAGCTGAGGCTTTGGAGCTCCATATGCAGTTGGCGGTTTTCTTTCTGTAGCATTTCAACCTTGGCTTTGATCGGCACCATGCGCTCAGCAAACTTGCCACGATAGACATTTGGTAACTCCTGTACTACCTGTTCTAACATGCGCGTGCGATCGCTCAATTCCTCAAAAGCCTTACGCAACTCGACCGCTTCCAGTTCGCGTTCTTCTTGGAGATTTTGCGATCGCGCTAGTTTCTCCTCGGTGGATGCTAATTTGTATGTGAGCGCGAGTAGCTCTTCTTGGTGCTGCTGTGAGAGTTCCTGGGTCGGAACAAAAACGTTATTACCCTTAATTAGCCTGAACAGTTCCTCAGACAGTTGCTGAACTAGCAGGTCTTTCTGCTGGACCTCCTGCTGTAGGTGACTATTTTCCTCGCGCAATTCTTCAACAGTTAGCATAATCACACCTATTTAGACTTAAGTTTGCGATCGAACCAGATTTGGCTCTAGTTCTGGTTCTAGATTCGACTCTAGAGTGGGTCTGGGCTGCTGGACGTTTTCCGCCCAAAGTCTTGGTGGTGAACTCCGACGAATTTCCCGCCAAATTGCAGTTGCGGCTAATGTACCATCTGCGACCGCAATTGACACCTGGTTTAATCCTTGTTTTAGATCGCCGAGGGCAAAAATGCGTGGATGTGAGGTCCGACACACATCATCTGTGACTAAATTTTTACCATCGCGCTTCAGATCAAAATCTTTCAGGTATTCGCTGAAATAGTGCGAGCCCATGGATATTAGACCAGTTTCTAGATCCAATACTGAACCGTCGGTAAATTCTACCCCAGTCATCTCGTGATTGTGACCTAAAAATTTAGCGATCGGCTGTTCGTAAAGCGGATAACCGTGTGCGGCTAGTTTGGCACGCATTTCTTCGCCCACAGTAAATAAACCTTGGGTAACCACGCTGATATAGGGGGTAAACCAATTCAGGACAAAAGCGGTATTAATTGCTCCTTCGGAATTGATGAATAGACCGCAGCGCTTATCACGGATTTCGTGACCATCGCAAATTAGACAAACATGGAGGTTATAGCCAGCGTAATCATAGACATTTTGCATGTCATCGAGCTTGGGGAGGTTGTCGATGATGCCGCTAGCTGCGACTAGATACTTACAGCGAAATACAGGATATTCACTATCTTTTTTACCAACTTTTACCTTCACAGCAAAAGTATCACCTTCTTCCGCCACATGCTCGACATAACCATTCAGGTAATCAGCACCGACAGAAAGAGCGTGCTCCTGCCCTTGCTTTAACATATCTCGGCCTGGGGTATCGTGGGGAAGACCTAAGTAGTTAGTGAGGTTTTGCATCCAGAGCGATCGCCCTCTACCTTTTTCTATAACCAGACAGGAGAGCTGATAACGCGCCAAATAAATTGCGGCTGACAAACCACCGGCACCGCCACCAACGATTATGGCATCGTAGGTATGTTCGAGCCGCTGATCCAGGTTCTTCTTTGCCAGTTTCATAACGCTTTTTACTCACTTCATGTAAAAGTTTATCAACCGAAATAGCAAGCGGCCATTTTAAACGGTTTCAACATCATTCAATATCTAATTTAGTCTGTTAACTATCCGCTTGTCATCGACCTTAAGTAGTTTTTGCTAGTTTGTGATTCAGCTATTCTCATTGAGCTTGACCTACAGTGCGATCCTGATTGCTCAGGTGCGATCGCAAATCTTCTATCAGCGGACTACAACAAAGATGGCAGGTTTGCTGATATTGAAGCCCATGCCTTTACCAAACAAAGTTGGCGAGCAAACAATCGATCTGCCAGTCTCCACCCAGGAGGTATGGCTGCAAACTCAGTCATCTCGGCAATTGCGCGATCGCATCTTTAGGAACGTTATTTTGCTTCCAGCGTTTAGACTAGAGATCTGGCTAGCTAAGTTTTCGAACGAACTCAATCTGAGATTCAGAATACTTAACTTGCCTATTTATATTTGCTCACAATCTGCAACCGACGATATGGAAACGGCGACATGGAAATGAAGTACAACCCGCAAGAACTTGAATCAAAATGGCAAAAAATCTGGGAAGACAAAAACCTGGATCGCACGCCAGCCGCAGACGAACGACCCAAGTTTTATGCCCTGTCCATGTTTCCCTATCCCTCAGGTAACCTGCACGTCGGTCACACGCGCAACTACGTGATTACTGATGTTGTGGCTCGCCTCAAACGCATGCAGGGCTACCGCGTCCTCCAACCAATGGGTTGGGATGCGTTTGGTTTACCTGCCGAAAATGCGGCGATCGATCGCGGTATTCACCCTGTTGGTTGGACATTGCAGAACGTGACTCAAATGCGATTGCAACTCAAGCAAATGGGTTTATCCTACGACTGGGATCGCGAGGTCACGACCTGTTTGCCGAACTACTATCGCTGGACGCAGTGGTTATTTTTGCAGTTTTTTGAAGCGGGTTTGGCTTACCAAAAAGAAGCTACGGTCAACTGGGACCCGATCGACCAGACGGTGTTAGCGAACGAACAGGTAGATAATGAGGGTAAATCCTGGCGATCGGGAGCCAAGGTGGAAAAGCGTCAGTTACGCCAGTGGTTCCTCAAAATCACCGACTACGCCGAGCAATTATTACAAGATCTTGGCAAATTACCCCATTGGCCAGAACGGGTCAAAACCATGCAGGCAAACTGGATTGGTAAGTCAGTCGGTGCTGAACTCCATTTTTCGATCAAGAGCAAGCAAACAGATAAGATTACCGTTTTTACTACGCGCCCCGATACGGTTTATGGCGTTACATATGTGGTGCTTGCTCCAGAACATCCGCTGGTAAAAGAGCTGACCACACCAGCGCAAGCCGCAACCGTGGAAGCATTTGTGGCAGAAGTCGCGAATATTAGCGAAATCGATCGCACCGCCGAAGACAAACCCAAGCGCGGCGTATCAACTGGTGCAGTAGTTATAAATCCCTTTACAGGAAAGGAAGTACCAATCTGGATTGCCGACTACGTGCTGTACGAATATGGTACAGGTGCGGTGATGGGCGTTCCCGCTCATGATGTGAGGGATTTTGCGTTTGCCAAACAGTATGGGTTACCAATCCAAACCGTAATTGTACCGACTGCTGAAGCATCGCAGGAGCTAACTGCGGCTTATGTCGAGCCAGGGATTATGGTCAATTCCGATGAATTTGATGGTCTGGAATCACCCACAGCCAAGACTATGATTATCGAACTCGCCGAGCGTAAAGGGTGGGGCAAAGCCCGTGTGCAGTATCGCCTGCGCGATTGGTTGATTTCGCGCCAGCGTTATTGGGGTTGCCCAATTCCTGTGATTCATTGCCCTAGCTGCGGCGTAGTACCTGTACCAGATGCCGACTTGCCCGTGCAGTTGCCAGAAGATGTGAAATTCACAGGTAGGGGTGGCAATCCTTTAGCTCAATTAGAGAATTGGGTGAACGTGCCCTGTCCTACCTGCGGCACGCCAGCCAAGCGTGAGACCGATACGATGGATACCTTTATGGATTCGTCTTGGTACTATCTCCGCTTTACTGATGCACATAACGATCGGAAGGCTTTTGATTTTGACCAGGTGAATGATTGGATGCCCGTAGATCAGTATGTGGGTGGAGTTGAGCACGCGATTTTGCATTTACTCTATTCGCGCTTTTTTACTAAGGTATTGCGCGATCGCGGTCTACTCAAATTCGATGAACCATTCCAACGGCTGTTAACTCAGGGCATGGTGCAGGGATTGACGTATAAGAATCCCAAAACTGGTAAGTTTATTCCTTCTGATTTAGTAAACGTCGAACAACTGGTCGATCCTGATACGGGTGATGAGTTGGTGCGTGTGTACGAAAAGATGTCCAAATCAAAGTATAACGGTGTTAGTCCTGGCGATGTAATTGCCAAGTACGGGGCTGATACTGTCCGTATGCTGACTTTGTTTAAAGCTCCACCTGAGAAGGATTTGGAATGGGATGGGGCTGATGTCGAGGGGCAATTCCGTTTTTTAAACCGTGTTTGGCGTTTAGTAGCAGACTTTGCGAATAGAAGTGAGACAACCACAGCAGTAGATAAGAACTTACGCAGAGCTATTCATACAGCAATTAAAGAAGTCAGCGAAGACCTAAACGGTGACTATCAGTTTAATACAGCGATTTCCGAGCTGATGAAGTTGAGCAATGCTTTGCAGGATAGCCAGGATAAGACTACAGGTACCTATAAAGAAGGGATTGAATCCTTACTGCTCCTGATGGCTCCCTTTGCGCCGCATATTGCTGATGAATTATGGTCGCTGCTTGGCTATCCAGATTCGATTCATACTCATACTTGGTTGGAGTGCGATCTCGAAGCTTTAGTTGTGGATGAAATCACTTTAGTGATTCAGGTGAATGGCAAGGTGAGAGGGAATATCCAGGTACCCACAGGTGCTGACAAAGCCGCACTTGAGACCTATGCCCGTGAATCTGACATTGCCAAGCGCTATCTAGATGGACAGGAAATCAAGAAAGTAATTGCCGTACCAGGAAAGCTAGTTAATTTTGTGATCTAACTAGTCAAATCAACTTGGGATGAGCGATCGCAGTTCAAAGCCTCATCCCAAGCTGGATTTTAATTGCTCGTTCGATCTCCTTCACATCTTTTGATGAAAGCGTACCAAGCTGACTAATTAGTCGTTCTTTGGATGCAGTAGTTAACTGGTCAGCCATAGCCTTGCTTTCTTTCCCATCTATCATCACAAGTGCTTCACTGGGGTAAAGCCGACCTGTATTGGTAGTTAATGGCACGACCTGAACCCGGTTTAGTGCGGAATTTGCGGCATCATTACTGACAATCACAGCGGGTCGAGTTTTGCGAATTTCCCCACCCACGGATGGATCGAAATCTACCCACCAGACCTCACCCCGCTTCATCAACTGTACTCCCAATCAGTCCATTACTCCATTCCATGGCTTCGCGTTCTCGTTCGAGGTCTGCTGCCATTGCTTGATAAGCCGAAGTCAAATCTTCTTTCAAAACGTGCGGACGAGCTAAATTTTCTAGAAACTGACTTATCTTGCCCTTCCCAATCACTCGGTAGAGAGCATCGTAGACCTCTTCGTCAATAGTGATCGTCATTTTTTTGTGCATGGCTTCATTATGTATGAATATTTGCAATATTAACACGTATACGTGTATGTGTGATTGGTTCGGCGCGACATGATTTTAGTGGAGGTGTGGGATGAAAACCTTGTCTGGCTTATAGGTATTGACAAAATGAGACTTCTGACAGGAATCTGTAAGTGCGAGTGGGCATGAGCGATCGCTGTTCAAAACTATGCTTACTGGGGAAGCATTAAATGGGTAGTAAGTCCTGTTAATCTTTCTCTATTTTCTTTTGCATAAGTCCTGATTTAGACAAAAACATCGTAGAAACCTCCCCGCTGGAGATTTGAGTTGCATAACGGCTGGCGGCTTTCTGAACGGCGATTCACTTTGCTTCATAGCCGACAGAGTCACTATCTGTTCCGCGTGCAGCCGCTTGTTGGGCGGCTGGTGTCATTAAGACCAATCTTCAACCGTTAATGCCCAGCGTTCATGATCGCACCATTCTTCATGGATTTTAAGATATCGCCGAGAAAAACCTTCCTTTGTAAAGCCTAATCGCTGTACCAAATTGATAGAAGCAATATTCTCATGCTGGATATTAGCCTCAACTCGATGTAGTTTGAGCGTATGAAAAGCATGATTTATTGCTAGCTGAACCCCTTCCAACATTAATCCTTCACCTGCAAAATCTACATCAACATAATATCCAAGATAGACGTTCTGGAAAGCTCTATAAAAAATTTGACTGAGATTTACTACACCAACAATTTTTATACTACTTAAATGACAAACTAAAAGTCCCTCAAAATCTTCATTGCGACAACGACTAATGTAAGTTTTACAATCCTCTTCAGTAAGCGCCGGACATACCCAGGGGAAATGAAACTCTTTACTTCTTTGATGCAAAGATACTAATTCTTGCCAATCTTCTTCAACTGGCTTCCTTAGGAAAACATGAGGTGACACAGAAATAGGTCTCTCTAAAATTTCTAGATAATATCGAGGACAATTTTAGCTCAAACGAGTCAATTAGATCTATGGGATTCATCAAAAAATGAAGCAGCCCAACGATTGAATTGAGCGGCAAGCGATCGGATCTAACTCAATACAAAAATTTCTCAATATCGTCTGCCCCATTGATTGGTTGTACATCGCTCGCTTCACAATCCTTATATTTAGCGGCGGGACGCATCCTGAAAGGAATCGCCAATCTAATATTAGAATTTAAGCAGAAAATATATTCCCTAAGCTTTGACTGCTTATCTATGCGTTAGCTTGCGTGGTGTAGCCAATCGTCGATCCACCATCGGGACTTGTAAACTTAGTCGATCCGTCATGCTTACCTATTTGCGATCGCACTCAAACAATCTCAACGAACTCAATCGGCGATATCGGTACGTATAACGGTTCAAATCAGCGGCAGTCAGTAGCTTAGGCAACCTGGAGAACATTGTTCAACCGTCCGTTGCATTTGAATGGTTAGGCCAAGTATCAAGGGGGAAGGCTAACTCTTCTCGCCGTTTCAGGCAAATCATTCGTGCAGTTAGCCCGATTAAAGCGTTCCAACATCAGTCTGCTGTGTGAGAATGCGACGACGACTGATGATGCGGCTAGCAAGGGTATTGGTGGGTCGAGCGCTCGGATGTATGGCCCCATGTATGGCTTTGGCCTGACTGAGGCAATTCCTAGGTAGTTCTGATCCAGCACTAGAATTTGTTGGGCAGTGGTTTGGACTCTACCCTTGACGACAGTTCCGATCGCGAGGTCCATTCCTATGGTTTGTTCACCAACATCAAAAGTCTGGGAAATACAAACAGTTCCTTGAGTACGGGAAGGGTAGATGCCCAGATTATCGGTTCCTCGTCGTTGTCCCAAGAAAGGTGCGATCGTGGGATTAACTTTTGCCCAGGCTTGCTGGAAGGAGGTAATTTGCTTTTTTTCCGTAGCCGTGCGGTGATCGCCATACTTAGATAAATCAGCGATTTCGCGCCTCAAATTCTGGCGAAGACCCTTCATTTCCTCGTCCGTAGGAAGACGTTCTGAAAAGATATGCGGGTTCTGTATACCTGAATCATTTTGCCCCCTTGAAACCACGAGAAGGGTTAGCCCTGCTCCTAACAGCACGAGAGAGACCACGAGCACAACGGGAATGATTTTACGCATGGGTAATGTATGTTCGTTGTATCGGTTATCTGTTTGGTGAAGGCGATCGCACAGACGATCCTAGCCCAAGCCAAAATAATCAAGCCTTGTGGGAACAGATTAGACATCGCTCTATTTCCACAATAAATACGCTATAGGTTGCTATCAACTCATACATTCTGGCGATGGTCAGTTCCAGAAAACGATCTCTATAGCAGTCCTAAATCAGTCGTAGTCGGGTGCATTGGGGTTGTTAGACCGATTATCCCTGATGAACAAAGAATCTGGTAGGAGAATCTTCTTATCTCCTTGCTTAATGTATATCTTTCTGGTTACTGGATCTCTCCAATATCTAGAGGAATCAATGGTATCTGAATCATAAAAATCAAAGGACTCACAGAAGAAACCGAAAGAGTTGCAATTATAAATCAGGTCATGAATACCGCCTAAATTTGAATGCTCTATCAAATAAATCTGACGATCCTGAATATTTGCCTGATTGATTGTTCTGTACGAGGTAGTTCCTGCTACTACCCAAAGCCATGCGGTTAGACAGTATATTGCCGCCCAGAACACAACTAAAGCCCACCTATGGAGATTTGATCGTCGGAAAGCGATCAGTCCAATAATGGTGATGCATATTAGAAAAGGAACTAAAACACTCGACAACAAAATAAAAAAGGAGAGAAAACCGCGAAAGGTTGCAAGATCGCTACTTTTCATTGTTGAAGATATAGATATAGATGCAAATGTACCTATGAGCAATGCAAAAAAGCTGAGCCAGACAATAACTACGGTAGACCAACGATTGCGTATCCTAGAAGGCAGAGTAAATGTAGCGATCGCTAGTACATGGGACAGGATTAAGAGGGGAACAGTTAGCTCAAATACTACAGAGCGATACAAGACAAGTATTTTGTAGTGATAGGGAATCAACAACACACTAATCTGAATTAATGCAAATGGGATTACAAAGCTTAGGTTAAGCCAAGTCCAGCGATTCATCTGAGTCCCTTTAGTTATGCTAGAAATCCTGCTGAAGAAAGCCTTAATATGAATAATAAAGTAAATTATCTCTTGAAATATTTTGAATGTATCTGTCTAAAGAATCTATGCAAGCCGTGAGAGAGTAGAGATCAAACAAAAACAGACGCTCACACCCAAGGAGGATACCATGAAGATTCTAGCGATCAATCTAGGAAAATACAACAGTGTGGCATGCCAATTGGACACAAGTAGCAATCAGCCTGAGTATGAAACGATAGGCACACATCGTTATTATATTGAGCAACTTTTGACAAAAACGCAACCAGAGTTGGTGGTGATGGAAACATGCAGTATTACAGTCTGGGTGCATGAGTTTGGGGTACCGTGTATTGGTAGCCAATCCCAGCCAGGAGGCGTGGCGGTGGAAGAACGTCAAACGGAAGACAGACGAGGATGACAGCCTGAAGCTGGCAAAATTGGCGGCATTAGACCAGATCGTTGCAGTGCATGTCCCCAGATCAGAAAATCGCCAATATCGACATTTGGTGAAATATCGCAAAGTGCTGGTGGGACGGGTGAATACAGTTCAGAACAACATACGAGCATTGTTTGACCAGCAAGGGATTCATATTCCGATCGGGCACCGAGCATGGACAGCAGCAGGCATTGAAGAGTTGAGTCGCTACCGCAAGAGCTTGGCAGAATGCCATAAGCAAGAGTTTTGGCAAGGAGAAT
>JANMRU010000425.1:0-2786 GCA_031388585.1 Pseudanabaena sp. SOY_30_concoct_251
CATCACACCCATAGCATTCTGCAAGAAGTAGCCACAGGTCTTTGTCCCAATTACCAAAAAGAAGCTGTCTTCGATCTTTTGGTAGAGCCAGGCTACGCAGCTAATTGGACAAAAAGTGTGATAATTACCAGTTTCGCACTCAAAATTTAAAGCTTGAGGTTCAGCAGCAAGGGTCATAAATCGTCTTTCTCTTAGTAGTTCTCTTAAATGTTCAGTTCAATGGGTTGTAATTTTTTAAAAAGCGATTAGCAATTAGCGATTAGCCTTTGAAATCATGAAAATTGATAACTAAAAGCTAAAAGCTAATAACTAAACCATCATCAAATCCAGTTCTTGTTCCGCTTTGGGAGCAGATTCAGGATTGAGATAGAAGTCAGATAGCAGGCTAAAGATATCGCGATCGGCGACTTCATTCGGAACAACGCCTTCGGGCAATGCCAATAGCTGATCGGCAATGTTGAGGTAGTAGTCGCAAACGTAGCTGAGATCGGGATCGCTTTCCGCCATTTCAAATAGAGTCTTACCTTTAACTCTGGAAACGCGAATATCTTCAATTAGAGGCAGAATTTCTAAAACGGGCATGGAGACGTGCTCAATGTACTTATCAATCAGATCGCGCTTACTGGTACGGTTACCGATCAAACCTGCCAGACGCAGACCATGAGTGCGAGACTTTTCACGCACGGAAGCAGCGATTCGGTTAGCCGCAAAGAGCGCATCAAAGCCGTTGTCAGTCACAATCAGGCAATAGTCAGCATAGTTGAGCGGTGCGGCAAAACCTCCGCAAACTACGTCACCTAGGACATCAAACAAGATGACATCGTACTCGTCGAACGCATTTAGTTCTTTGAGCAGCTTGACGGTTTCGCCAACAACGTAACCACCGCAGCCAGCTCCAGCAGGAGGGCCACCCGCTTCTACGCAATCTACGCCACCATAACCTTTGTAGATTACATCTTCTGGCCACACATCTTCGTAGTGATAATCCTTCTCTGCAAGGGTATCAATAATCGTGGGAATCAAGTAGCCAGTCAGGGTGAAAGTGCTGTCGTGTTTTGGATCGCAGCCTATTTGTAAAACTTTTTTGCCGCGCTTGGCTAGAGCAACCGATATATTACAACTGGTAGTGGACTTACCAATACCACCCTTTCCATATACTGCTAATTTCACGCTATGTTCTCCAATTAATCCAAAACAACTTTGGGATGCACTTGCAAGCATTATTTACGATCTTGGACTGAATTAAAAGACTACCTCAAATGATTTAAGGTTTTAAATTGAATAAATTAATTGATATATAGATTTAAACGATTAAATTCCACACCAGGAAACATTAGAATCGCCAAAAAGATAATTAAACAAGATTTGTGTTCACAATTATATATAAATAAAGACAAAAGACAAATAGACCATAATCTATGGAAATCAAGGGTTTTATGCGGATGTTTATCTTCTGCCAGTCATGCTTCTCAGGCTTTTGGATTAGCAGGCTTGGTATCGAAATGGAAATCACAAGGCATTTATATTAAATCTTGTTAATTTTCTCTGAGTGCATACTGCGAAAAAACTAGTCAAGTTTGGCGATCGCCCCGCGTCTGAGCAGGATTTTCTGTGTTTGGATATCTCTCACTGTAACTAGCAAAACTCTCTGTGCATCAACTTCAAACACAACTTCAATGCGATCCATGCCGAGTTTGCCAGGCGGTTCGAGATGGGCAATACAAACTTGGGAACTTTGAAGGGAGACGATGTGACGTGAATCGACGAGGGATCTAAAATCCGCTTGTTTGAGTAACTGACTGCTAGTCATTCGGCCTTTGGCATCATAGGTAACTTCCGCTTGGGATGTTTCTGCAACTTCACCAATATCTAGGCGAATCTCTTTTTGCCCCTCTAGGGCTACTTGTAGGGTTAGGGGTTCAGGGCGCTGGCAAGGATAGCGCATCCCTTTATCAAATAGTGGGAAATAGGAGTATGTAAGTGTATGCGGTTCCCACAGGCGGATAGCATAGCCATGTCTGAGATAATCATCCACAGTAACTGACTGCCCCAAAAATAAGGCACCATGCGCTACTGCTTCAAATGGTTTATGCATTCTGACGCGCTGCCGACCGAAGTAGGAGACGATTAAATGCTGCACAGCTGGAATCTGGCAACTGCCACCGACTAGCAAAACCTGCTCAATTTCGCTTTTGCTGAAACCTTTTGCGATCGCGATCGCCAGCACTTCATCTAGAGTCAAGCGCAGCTGTTCTAGTAACTGTCTCGTTTCTAGTATTTCCGCTAACTCGTTGCGATCAAGCGCGATCTCGTAGGCAACAAAATTCTCATCGTCAAACCAGCTCTCTTTAGCCACATTCTGACTGGAAAGCTTGATCTTTAATTTTTCCGCGATTTCCAGAAGGTTAAGCCAAGCAATTTCTCCTACCTCAGCCCGGGATGAACCACTACGCTCTAGGTAATGTTCAACAATCCAGGTATCAACATCTACACCACCGACGTAGGCATCAGATTTGGCAATCACGTTTGCTTTCAATGCCTTCAGAGCATTATTTGGAGCCACAGTCCGCACAAGGCTGAGATCTAAAGTACCGCCACCAAAATCAATCACCAGCACGATCGCACCCGGACGCTGAACCGCATAGCCCAAAGCCGCTGCAGTTGATTCATCAACCAACTGTACGTTGGGAATGCCAAGCGCGACTGCTAATTCGCGCAGCCAATCAAGATAGGAGGCAAACGCACCTACTGGCACTGTGAAGATAACGAGATCGGGTGCAAGTTCT
>JANMRU010000462.1:0-17328 GCA_031388585.1 Pseudanabaena sp. SOY_30_concoct_251
TCGTGGATAAGAACGTGCGGATTGGCAAAAACGTGCAGATTATCAATAAGGATGGCGTACAGGATGTGAATCGAGAGGATGCAGGCTATTGCATTTGTGGTGGTATTGTTGTCATTTGCAAAGGCGCTACTATCCCCGATCACACGACTATTTAAGTGATTTTCACGCAAAAATGTACTGAATAACTGTAAGGGAATCATCTCAATACCTATCCCTAAGTATTGGGATGATTCCTGAATGGGATGCGTGCCGCCATGGGAGAAAGAAGCCGCCAAAACATCCACTCGAACGTCATACCTACTTTCTAGATAACCAAATAGCGATATTGCGAACGTAGGTGTGAATGTCCTCAAGGGCGCGGGGCTCCTCGGTCATACCATTGCCAGGTGGCTCATCAACGAAACTGGGTGCACCCGCCTTAGTATCCCAATTGTAATCACAAAAATGATGAAAGGTCGATTCGGCTACCACTCTGCCAACCCGTTTGCCGTTATCATTTTCAGGGCGATCTAATACTACAGCGAGGTTAAACGAGCGCTCAGTTGACAAACTTTTACCCATTGCGATCGCCCGAGCATCGCGATCGTCTGTGGGTACGCCCACAGCGCCCTCGTGGGGATGGGATGGGAAGAACTCGATTATACCTGTCGGTGATGCGGGGTTGCGCAGCAACTCATGAATCGGTTCGAGCGGCATAATGCGCTGGAAATTGCCGTTGGCACCTGAATGATAGTTGGGCCAAGAAATTGTCGTAGTTTCCGTATCATCGCAGCAATGCCGTGAGGTATCTGGGTCGGGATTTTTGCTGTGGAAGTAATGAAATGCACTAATACAACCTAGGTTCTCAATCGAACAGCCGAGGTCCTGGTGATCGCGCGTTGCCATAATACCGCCGCCGCGATCGTAAAATGCCTCAATGCCTTCTCGATCTTTGGTAGTTAAACCATCACCCACATCTACGGCAAACAGCCATAGCTGATCGAAATCCGATTGTCCAAGGGCACTTAAAATCGGATCGTGACCTTGGGCATCTGCGGTGCGATCGCGTGCAGTTACCTCACATAATGGTTGACCATCCTCATCTTGCAAAGATGCCAGATAACTATTTAGCATTGAAAACCTTGAAATGCTCCAGTCGTCCTCTGTAGTAGGAATAGTTGTTTGCAGCAAAATTTTGATTGGTCGATCCATAGCTATTCCTTTAACAGATTTTTCCCTATAGCAATCCTAGAGCATTTGTGATTTCTAGAACGGTGCGAACCAAATGGGATCGCTATACTATTTCAGTCAATCGGTAGGGTGAACCAGAATTGCGAACCCTGATTTGGTTTGCTGTCTACCCAAATTTCTCCACCATGAGCTGTAATAATCTGACGACAGATATAGAGTCCTAATCCCAAACCTAAAGTTTGCTGTGGCTTTTTACCTTGAACATATAGTTCAAATAGGTTTTGGCACTGTTCTGAGGTCATGCCAATGCCGTCATCGGCGATTCTACACAGCAGCATAGAGGGAGAGAGAGCGCGTGGAGAAATGTCAGCATTCTGAATATTCTCACCGTTTGCAGGAGCGATCGCAGTATCGCTCTTTGCCTCAATTGTGAGATGTAGACCTGGGGGGTTATGCTTAAGCGCATTACTAATTAGATTTTGCCATACTCGGCAGACCTGCGTAGGATCGACTGAAACAAGTGGCAGATTAGATGCGATTGAAAAAGCGATCGTCGCCTTATTCTCAAGTATTAAAGGCTCTAGATCGGAAATTACCCCTTCGACCAGTTGAGCGATCGCATTGGGGCCTCGATGTAAAACGATTCCCTTAATATCATTGGCATGGGATTCTAATAGAGAATTAATCAAGTTTAGCTGTCGCTCGGTACTCTGCTCCATTTTATCTAGGGTTGACTTGGGGACGATCGCACCTGCTTCGGCGATCGCCAGCTGCGCCGACTCAGTTGATAGAGGTTGAGACTGGCTTAAATTACCTGAAGTAACTCTTTTCAAAAGATGACGGATCAACATTAACATCGCAATAACAGGATTGCGCAGGTCATGGGAAACTGCATGGAGAAACATACGCAGTGAGGATTCCGCCGCAATGCGATCGTCGATCTCTTTTTGAAGGGCGATGTTTTGGGACTGTAAGGTCTTTTGCAATCTTTGAACCGTCAGATGTGTTTTGAGGCGAGCTAGAACTTCCTCGCGATCGATTGGCTTAGTAATGTAATCAACTGCACCGACATCAAAGCCTTTTACCTTTTCTGAAATTGCTGATAATGCAGTCATAAAGATGATTGGAATATCTTGAGTTAGAGGATTGCTCTTGAGACGACGACAGGTCTCGAACCCGTCAATGCCAGGCATCATCACATCTAGCAGCAGCAGATCGGGCTTGACATAGGCTACTTGAGCGATCGCCCCTTCTCCATCCGTGGCAACCAAGACCTTAAACCCCTCATAGCTCAGCAGGTCAAACAGCAGGCTGAGATTAGTCGGGTTATCATCAACGACTAAAATTGTAGCTGAAGCTTCAGTTGTGTTTGCGGTGTTCATCTCTGCTCGTTATGTATCTAAATAACTTTATCTGAATGAATGTATCCATTCACAAATTTTTGGATTTGTTTGACCTGAAATCCTTTGACTAACTGCCTGATTTGAGCAGTAAACGGTTTGAATTTAGCATCCGATAGTTCTAACTTGGTAATCCAATCATTAATGCCCCTGATATCTCCTATTTTTGTCAGATCGTACAGTTCTGAAATGCTTGTCGCGGGAGGAATATCCTGGATATGGGGTAAGATTTCAAGGGCAATATTTGGCTGGGGTTTATCGTTTGATGCGTAAATCCATTCCAGACCAAGTGTAGTCTTTAAGCTCGCCAAAATAGCTTCGTTGTCAACTGGCTTGGGCACAAAGCAGTTCGCTCCAGCCGCAAGACTAGCTTGATTATCCTGCTCGGATGCACTGGCTGAGGTAACAACGATCGCTATGTGCGAAAATTCTGGAGATTGGCGCAGTTTCTGAATAGTCGTAATTCCATCCATTACAGGCATAGCTAAATCGATGAAAATGACATCGGGTTTATACTCCTTTGTCTTATTTAGGCAATCGCGGCCATCCACAGCTTCGATAAGATCGAAACCTAAAGGGGAAAGTAAATTAATCAGAACGAGACGGTTAACCTCGTTGTCATCTGCAATTAGAATTTTACGCCTTGACCCAACATATGCAATCGCATAGCTTCCAGGTATCGATACAGATTCTGCCGCACAATGTACCGTAGGCAGATCGAGGTCGAGCCAAAAAACGCTACCTTCACCCTGAATGCTCTCTACCTTTAACTCGCTACCCATAATCTCAGTGAGTTTCTTGCTGATCGATAGCCCTAAACCAGTTCCTTCCATGACACGAGTGTGATTTCGGGCTTGCTGGAATGGCAAAAAGATCTCCTCAATCTGTCCTGGGGCAATACCGATACCTGTGTCTTTTACAAGAAAGCGTATAAAGCTTTTAGCTGTTTCTATTACTGTTCGATCGCTTTCTTGCTGACTGCTGATTGACTCTACTTGGAAAGTGACGCTACCTTTATCCGTAAACTTAATTGCATTACCGAGTAAGTTGATTAATATTTGCCTCAGCCTTTGCTCGTCTCCCTTTACACAAGCTGGTAATTCGTCTGGACAATCGTAGATAAATGTAATCCCTTTTTGTGCAGCGCGGAGGCGAAAGATCTTGACAATATTGTCGAGAAAGTTGGGGAGATAGAACTCACTAGGATGAAGTTCCATTTTCCAAGCCTCAATTTTTGATAGATCTAAAATATCATCGATTAGGGTGAGTAAATGAGCGCCGCATTGTTGAATGATCTGTAAGCCTTCCTGTTGTTGTTGAGTCATGCAATCGGAATGTTGAAGAATTTGGGCATAGCCAAGAATGCCATTGAGCGGCGTGCGCAATTCGTGGCTGATGTTCGCCAAAAACTCACTTTTGGTACGGTTAGCTGCTTCGGCTACTTCTTTGGCTTTTGTGAGTTCTACTTGGGCGCTTTTGCGATCGCTAATATCTTCTACTACGGCTGTGTAATATTGAGTTTTGCCCATAGGATCTAGCACAGGGGAAACTGTGAGAGCTACCCACACCAATCCGCCATCTTTACGGATGTAGCGTTTCTCGACCGCATAATTTGTGATTTCTCTAGCCCGCAGCTGCCGATAGCATTCAGCATTATAGTCAATATCCTCTGGGTGGGTAACCTCCCGAAACGTCATTTGCCGCAATTCCACTTCGGTATAGTCCAAAATATCGCAATACCGTTGGTTTACTTTTAGCCACTTCCCATCACCATCAACATGAGCAATTCCCACTGCCGCTTGATCGAAGGTACTACGAAATCTTGCTTCGCTCTCCTGCATTGCTATTTCAGCTTGCTTGCGTTTTGTCACATCGCGACTGATTACTACAGAATAGAGAGCTTGCCCATCGCTATCCTTGACCGGAGAGACTGTAGAAACGAGCCAATACCAACTCCCATCTTTATGCTTAAATCGATAGGGAACGGTTGTAATATTTTCCCCATTCTCGAAAGCCTTTAGTGAAGAGTCTAAGAGGGTTTTTAGATCGTCTGGATGGACTAGTGGCTCCCATGTTTGACCGATAAGATCTTCGGAAGTATAGCCGATCGCCCGAGGAGTATTTGGCGAGACATATAGATATTTGCTGTCAAGTGATATGGTCGCGATCAAATCATTAGCATTTTCCACAATGCTACGATAGCGTTCTTCACTTTCTCTCAAGGCTACTTCTGCACGTTCGCGATTTTGAATCTCTAAAATCAACTTGTTGTTAGCTGCACCAATTTTAGCGGTGCGTTCCATTACCCGTTGCTCCAACTCATCATTACGTTTCTCTAATGTGGTAAATGAAGCTTTTAGTTGTCCTGCCATCTGGTTGAATGATTGGGCTAGTACGCCAAATTCACTAACGCAATCCACTTCAATTAAGGGGTGATGCGGATCTTGTTGACGTTCGATCTCCATGACAAGCTCAGGGTCATTAGTATCTTTAAGATCTGCTTCAAATTGTTTTGCTAGCTGGTCGGAGGCGGCAATTAGACCTAGAATTGGTTGGGTAATCCATTGAGAGGTAAAAACTCCCAAGATAATAGCGATCGCAAGGGCACAGAGACATAGAAAAACTGTCGTGCGAGTATTAGTATGGATTTGCTCCATAAAGTCATCTTCCGATAGCACTACAACAATCAACCAATCTAAACCTCGGCGATCTCGCAGTGGTTTGATCTGAACGAATTGATTCTTACCCTCGAAACTAAAGACGAAGCTCTCCGATGTCCGAATTTCTCCAAGATCGGCAAAATTCTGCATCAGGAATTGTGAAGTTGCTTGTGTGAGCGGATCGCTGCTATTTGGAGCTTTGAGGCGGTCAATCGTTCTCAGGTCTGGCAGGAATGGTTTCTCTGCGGTGGAAGTCGCAACCATAAAGCCGTTCGGTTCAATGATAAAACTCTGCCCAGTTTGTCCAATCTTGAGCGATCGCAAAAATTCTCCTATTTGCAATAGATAAATACTCGTGCTGAGTACTGCTTCAAGCTTCCCGTCTTTATCATATAAAGGCTGTACAGCCGCAATAATCAAGTCTTGGGTTGTAAATCGGGAGAAAATTTGACTCCAGGTAGGTTTGCCTGTTTGAACGGCGGCTTTATACCAAGGTCTCATGCGTGGGTCATAGTTGCGATCTATAGAGCGTAGATCGAGGCGATCGCCAGTATTACTGGCAGAATAAGTGATTAAACTATAGTCTGTGGAGCGATCTGAGTGCATTATTAGCAATTCACGGCGATCGCGGTTTTCTACCTCAAAAAACTCATTTTTTTCGTTCCCAAGTGCAATTGAGGCTGCGGTTTTAAATATCTGAGTTTGCTCCCAAAAGTGTCGTTGCAACTGCTCTAAATTCCGAATATTCAAATGTCCTTGTCGGATTGCAGCGGCATTTACCTGGTTGATCTGATGTGGAGTGTCCAGGAATGTAACGAGATTCTGCGCAATTCGTTCTGTAACCTCGCTACTAAGCTGCTTAGCTACATCTTTAACGGCTTTCTGCCCATTTTTGAGCGAAAGCCAGCCAGTTAAGCCTACTGCCAGGCAGATCTGCAATAAAAACGGCACAATCAAAATCAGCCGTAATGATAGCTTTTTCGATAGTTTATGCCGATGATTTACTTTACCTAGTTGAGCGTTGTTTAACATAAAGCTCATGCTATCAAGAGCCTGAATTATATCGCGATCGCCTGCTAAACAGAAGCAATTATGTGTGGCTAAATGCATTTAATAATTGCAGGGAAGTATATGTAGTAATTCGCATCAGATATGCTAGAAATAGTCTGGGTAAATAATAGTTAGCCACTACTAGCCATGAAAGAAATTGTCAATGCAGTCAATTTTGAGCGCATCTTTTACCTGCCCGATGAGATTACTTCACAATTAAAGAAAATTGAGGTGTTTCGGCGAAATCAGGCTAAGCAATCGCTGAGTGCTCTTGACTTTGCAATTTGTAATGGTTGGAATTACGGCAAATTCAATGAATTGCTGAGCTATTCGGATGACAAAATTCAGATCCCTTTCTCGCATGAATGTCTGTTACTTGGAAATGGGCGTGATAGATTTAATGACAAGAAATCGGTCTTTGCGGCGCAGTTGGAGGTAGTAGTTGTTGCTAATTATCTTTGGATGCGCCAACAACTTGAAGCCTTTAAAATCAACCGGAACTAGAGGATCTAAGCTATGAATACAGCCAAAATTAGTACTGATGGCATTCATCAAATTGTGATATTACCCGAAGACTTCAACATGACGGGTTCAGAAGTCTACATTAAAAAAGTCGGTAATGCGATCGTTCTCATTGCCAAAGATAATCACTGGCAATCTTTGTTTGAGAGCCTAGAGCAGTTCTCTGAAGATTTTATGACAACTAGAAATCAGCCCACCCTTGACGTTCGCGAAGCTTTTTAGATGCAATATCTGCTCGATACTAACATTTGTATTTATCTGATTAAGCAAAAACCTCCTAAGGTATTGGCGCGATTCCAAACCCTTTCTCTGTCAGATATTGGTATTTCCTCCATCACTGTAGCTGAATTAGAATATGGCGTTTACAAAAGCCAACAGCAAGAGAAAAATTGTAGTGCTTTGATGCAATTTTTAATGCCTCTAGAAATTGTTGAGTTTGATCAAAC
Source organism: Pseudanabaena sp. SOY_30_concoct_251 (assembly GCA_031388585.1). GTDB lineage: Bacteria > Cyanobacteriota > Cyanobacteriia > Pseudanabaenales > Pseudanabaenaceae > PCC-6802. The sequence continues at coordinate 7,249 of JANMRU010000462.1, forward strand.
CGCTGCCAAGATTTATGGCTTGATTAGAAGCGACCTGGAAAGTAGGGGGCTTGTCATTGGTTCAATGGATATGCTGATTGCCGCCCATGCTATGAGCCTAGGAGTTACCCTTGTAAGCAATAATCTTCGAGAGTTTTCACGCATTATTAATCTGCCTCTAGAGAATTGGGCAGAATAAATCATATCAAAATATTACTACAGAACCGGTGCAGAAGAGATGGACTTTAGACGCGATCGCAGTTGGACCTAATCAAAATCTGGCATCATCGTGTAACATAAACGTGTGGTGCTACGAGGAAGAATTATGGCGCGATCGCTTGCTAAACAGCTATATCTATCAGTAACTGGTTTGGTGTTGTTGAGCTGTGGCTCACCCCATTTAGCTGCCAGTTTTGCTAATGGTTCAGTTATTGCTCAATCTGTTCAAGCGCAACCGCCTAAAATCAACCGCGAAGTGCAGTGCGATATCCTCGTTGCGGGTGGTGGTTTGGCTGGGACTGCCGCTGCCTACGAAGCGCTCTTAGCAGGACGCACGGTTTGCGTTACCGAAATTAGCGACTGGATTGGTGGGCAGATTTCATCCCAGGGAACCTCGGCTTTAGATGAACGCGCTACCCAAAGACAACTCCTGTTTTATGATCGCGGCTATAAAGATTTACGTGAAAGACTAGAAAAGCGCTATGGCATTCTCAATCCAGGTGGTTGCTGGGTTAGTGTTGCTTGTTTCTTGCCCAAGGACGGTCATGAGATTCTGAGCGCCATGCTGCAAGAAGCGGCTCAAAAAGGTAACGGCAAGCTCGAGTGGTTTCCCAATACCGTAATTAAAGATTTAAGCACATCGGGTTCACAAATTAATGGCGCGATCGCGATCGCCCACAAACCCGCCCCAGGAGCACCACCACTTAATACTCTGCCGTTATCGCAAACCATCGTTGATGCCTATACATATGCTGACTCCAAGCAATTTACGAAAACCATCGTTAAATTTGTGCCGAAACAAGCCTCTGTAGCTCAGAAAACATCTGCTCCCAGTTGGTATGTTATTGATGCCACCGAAACCGGTGAATTAGCAGCTCTAGCGGATGTCCCATATAAATTGGGTATTGACCCCATCTCCTACTTAGAGCCATCTTCCTCTAGTAACAAGCCCGATCCCTATTGCACCCAGGGATTTACCTACACCTTCACGATGGAGGCAACGGCAGAACCACAGAAGCAAGAGGTACCAGACTTTTATGCACGCTACGCTCCCTATTACAGTTATGAACTGAAGAATCTGGCCAGCTTCCCATTTGTATTTACCTATCGCCGCATCTTTACTCCCAATCCTGGCAAATTTGAAGATATCGATATCAGTTTTTATAAAAAAGATGAAGCAATTCTGATTGGTGATATCTCTATGCAAAACTGGACTTGGGGAAATGACTACCGACCTGGAACAGATAAAGATAATTTAATCTACAGTCGCGATCAGCTAGAGGCAAACGGTCAACTAAAGCCAGGTGGTTGGCTGGGCGGCCTACGGGCGGAAACGCTTTTTCAGGGAGAGCAAATCGCAAAAGGCTATTTCTACTGGTTGACCACAGGCACAACCGACTCCCAACTCGGCGAAGGTGTAAAGAAACCCTACCCTAATCATCGTCTGCTGACTGGCTTAGACTCTCCGATGGGGACTGCTCATGGGCTGTCAAAACATCCCTATATGCGAGAAGCTCGGCGCATTATTGGCAGGCCAAGCAGAATCTATCCTGATGGGTTTATTATCTCGGAAATTGACATCTCGCGCCGCGACTACAATGATGAACACTATCGCACCACACTCTCTAGTGATGTTTACCGTAGGTTGAAAGCAGCAATAGCTGGCCTAGACGGACTCTCAGTCATACGTGGTGCCAGTGCTGTTGATACGGTGAAGCGGCGATCGCGCTCTACCATTTATCCAGATTCTGTAGGCATTGGACATTATGCGATCGATTTCCATCCCTGTATGGTGCAGACACCAGTAGAAACTCCTGGGAATACTGAACGCGTCGGCGAGCGGCGTGGTGGTGGACAGGCTTATCCGTTCCAAGTTCCCTTAAGAGCGATGATCCCTCAGAAAATTGATAATATGTTAGTTGTGGGCAAAAGCATCGCTACTAGCCATATTGCGGCAGCAGCTTATCGCGTCCATTCCTTTGAGTGGTCATCTGGTGTAGCAGCGGGGACAACCGCTGATTTCGCGCTAGCAAATGGCATTGCCCCCTATCAGCTAGTAGACGATTTGCCCCGCTCTGAGCCACAGTTAGAGCTACTCAGGAAGCGTCTGGAACGAGATGGTAATCCGACCTCCTTCCCTAACACTTCTATCTTTAATAATACGTGGGATAAGTGGAAATAAGTGGAATCAACGTAACTTTGCCCAAGGGATATTGGGATTAACCGCTAATTTTTTGGCTACCTCGATCGCCCCCCAGCGGTTGAGGTGGTTAGGATCGGAGAAATATCTGGGTTGGCGAAGCAAAAAGGTGCTGAAATCGATGTAGGGCATATTCCATTTCTTCGCAAGTTTTTGCATATGTTTCTTAAATTGTTTCTCATAGCCTATGCGACGAACATCTAAGTAGGAAGTATGCATGGGCATATTTACAAACACAAGCTTGATCTTGTGGTATTTGCAAAATTCAGCCAGGGAATTAAATGCATCCGTTTGACTGCCATTGAGATCGAATTTGCGATAATCGAGATCGTATTCACCGCTAACATAAGGATAGATTTTGAAATAGGTTTTCGGATCGAAACGGACATCGACACTTGCAAATCCCTTGTTATCTAACTTGAGCGATTGGTCAGCGATTAAAGCATCTTTCTGGCTAATGCTTGTGGTTAGGCGATCGTAGTCAGACACTAGAGCCGATCTGATTTGGTCGCGCTCGGCGTAGGCGGGTATCCAGGCAGTTAGCGTTTCCGATAAGACTTGCAATAATGGAGAGTCATTTTTCGTCTTAGGGCGATCTCCTTTTTGCGAGGTTCGTTCTAATTGAGCATAACTAGAAGAACTGGCAATATCAGCGAAGGTTTCGTCTTCGCGGTTACTGTTAAAAGCTCGGACTCCATCAGCCCAGATAATCAACTTAGGAAGTTGCCGACTGGCAAGAATTCTCGCGATCTGTATGTTCACAACCTGGGCAGTAGAACCGTTGATACCCATGTTGAAGACATTGACACCCTTATGTCCCCGACTTGCCAAGGATTTTTCTAGAACGTGCGGATCTATTCCCCGTAACGCTCGCGAACTGCCGACTATCATCACATCTGGAGCTCGTCCTAGTGATGCCATGTATGAATCAATCAAAACTAGTTTTTCATTGAGTGAAGGATTATTATAGTCTGGGATTTTTTGACTGTGAGAATTGAGATTGATGCTGTTTTGGGGTTTGTCTACTTTATACGCTTTCCCTACCATGAATTGATGTTGGTTGCTAGTCCAATCTCGATAGTTAATTAGAGTTGAACCTATACCTACAGTTGCGGCAATCCCAAGCGCTAAACTAGCAAAGCAGAGCGCAATCTTTCCTTCTGGAGGTTTGACATCAGTACTACCTAGCCATCTTAGGTGCAAGAAATTTTGGAGTGTTTGAGAGAGCGAAGTGCCTGTAACTTGAGTCTTCGAGGAACTTACTGATTCATTGATTTGATTTTTAGGTTGATGAACTGAGCCATTTTTGCTCACACTTGATGCAGGAGCTTTTTGGGGAACTGTCTCAGCCTTCTCCCCGATTTCCTCAGTCTCAGTTTTTTTGATGATATGAGAGCTAACACAAATCGCTGTGGGATCGACATCAAATTTCCAAATAGGTGATTTGTCTCCCTTGATTTTGCCATAGACCGAAATGCCCTGCCAATATTCTGCAGGATGAGTCTGACGAAATGCATCGAGCATCGGGAGCACGATTGTTTCTTTGGATATTTCTTTTGTCTTCTCACAAAGAATGTGCAGAAAACTATGCTTGATCAAGATATTGGTTTTTATCCCGCTAAGACGTTCATCCGCGATCAAAAATTGGGCGATCGCTGTAGCCATCAAAGCTGCGTTGCCAATGGGGAGATCGCTACCTAGAGTCCAGGTTTCATCATTTAGCTTGATTTTTTGAATTCCCTTTGCCCGCATTTTGTCAAAACCATAGCGTGCGATCTCCCTCAGGATTTTGCGCGGCTGATTGCCCTGGCAATCAAAGAAGAGGAGATCTCCTTTTTGGATGACCTGCAAAATTTCTGGCAACTCAAATTTCCAATGCTGATTGGAACTAGTGTTTACTGTATTCGAGCTAATTTCAGCAATTGGAGACGGTTTCATTAGGTCTTGGGTTAGAGGTTCATATCCAAAAACGGGCGTGCGGTTTTAGTAGGAACAGGGCAAAAGCATTAGGTTTCGTTACGCACAGGGCAGACGCATAGATCAGCCTATAAAGCTAAAAGCAGTCTATTTGTGTTTCTTTGCGCAATTACCCAAGCCAGTCTACCAAAAAAAATGCTGAGGCTGTTTATTCATGGTTTTCCTGCTCGCCACTAGCAATTGCATCAAGTTGTGCACAATCCAGCAGCAAAATCTTACCACCCCGATGGTAGGCGATCGTTGAGTGCAACTGCTTGAACAGGCGCACGCATTCTTCGTAGGTGATGCCAATACTGCGCGCAATTTGGTAATACGGTAACCGAGTCTGCAAACAGAGGCCACCTGGGGTTGCTTGAGTTCCTCCTTCGATCGCAGCTCTCTGAATCAATCTTGTTAAACGCACGATCGCCCGTTCAGAGGCTAATCCATGTACGGTGTTATGGAGATGATGCAGGCGTTCCGTCAGCGTTACAATAATCCGCAATGCCAGCTCTGGTTTCTGTTGCATCATTGCTAGAAGGGCAGATCGTTCGATCGTCAGAATTTGACTCTCCTGGATCGTGATCGCAGTAGCTGGAGCAATACCATTGCCGAATAAACTGGGAGCGGCAAACATCTCTCCAGCGGCTAAGGTTCGTAAAATTGTTTCCTTGCCATTTAAGGCAGTTTTCTTGATCTGAATTACACCCGTCAACACTGAGAAGAGTTTAGCTGGCAAGCGATCGCCCTCATGTAGCACAATCTCCCCCTGTAGATAGTTTTTTGCCGCAGAATGTGGTTGTAGTTGCACAAGTTCATGCGGCTCAAGCCCTGAGAAAATCGAGATTTGAAGTAATTGGTCAATAGTGATTTTCACAGCTGCTCAGAAACTTTCGCAACTTTGCACCAAATCAGTCGAATAGTCTTTCTCAAAATTAAGATCAATGAATTGCTTAAAGTTCTCATTATGGATGTCTATGCCGCAAGCAACACTGACTTCATCAAGGTGTAGGATGGCACTGAAATTTGATTGGATAAAATTGTATCAGTTGATGGCGAGCAGATTTCTTTCTATATAAACCAAGGAGCATTACCGTGAAAAGGATACAACTTTGTATCGATCGCATATTACAGGGAACTTTTGAACTGCAAGCTCTAAACCTGTTGTTCGTCTTTCAGGTGAACTGTCCTGGTTGTTTTATTTATGGATTTCCACTAGTAAATAAACTCTACTGGCAGTACCGCGATCGCGGCCTGAATGTGCTAGGTCTTTCTACAGCATTTGAAGACTTTGACTACAACACCGCCAAGAATACGCAACTACTTCTAACTGAAAAGAAGACTGTTGGGGCAACGCGCAAAGCTCTAGGAGATGATTACTTGCAGACAATCGACTTCGCGATCGCTGTCGATTGTCTGACTACAGGATTAGAATTGGACACCCTGGAGAATATGGAATTTTTCTGCGAGGCAATCCCTGATTTCGATCTCCTGCCCAAAACCGAGCGAGATCGCCATCGTCAAGCTGTGACAGATTACCTGCAAAGAACGCCAAAAACTTCATCAACTTTTTTCCTGAATCAGCTGCCAGGCACACCAACGTTTCTTTTGGTTAACCAGAACTTGCAACTGCTGGAAGGATGGTTTGGACATAGTGACGAAACCGCAGCGATCGCTTTACTGGATAAGTACGCACAAGGGCCGAGTAATTTAGGTAGCATCCAATCGCAGATCGTTTAGGTTAAGGTTGAGCTATTCGATCGCACCTAAGTTTAGAACCAGAGAGTATTGCAGACCGTAATAAAACATATTTCTGAGGATTTCAGTGTGAAAGTTTTAATTCGTGGAATTGTCAGTATTTTGGTATTTACGACAGACGTTATCTATCGTGATCGCCCTTATCCGCGCTTTTATTTATCGGTAAAAACTGTAGTTGTAACTTTAAAGGAGATTCCTCTATGCCCATAGATATATATTTATTGCGCTGAGTTTAATTGATCGTAAAAGTTGGGCATGTTTAGCTAGATGCGTCATACATTATGGTGAGGTTTTGAACCCTTTGGCTTGATTTACGTCGATTAATACTGCAAAGATGGATCGTTGAATAATGCAAAATACCAAATTGCCGAATGCTGTGATGGCAGCAGTAGGTATGTCTCTGTTTTATGCGCTCATTTATGCTTCTAGCGCATGGCCCTCTGCATCCACAAAAAGTGTTGCCGATCGCAATTTTAATACGCCGCTTACCTCTATACCATTAGTATCCCAAGACAGCGATAGTTTTTTGCTAGCGCAAGGTAGAAGTCTCTGCAATTCAAATGAAGCTGTTTTCTTTACGGGGCAAACTACTAACTTTCGGGTCTATATCTGCGGTCGCGATCGCCCAAATTACTATGTTGGTGTTGAAAAAAGCCGCCCTACAAATTTAATTCGCCTACCCCTGAAAGACTTCGGGAGGGAATATTTTGAAGCGGTAAATGGGGAATATACCTATATTGTGGCTAATACCCCACGCGGTAGATTCCTGACTGTGAGCCAAGGCGATCGCGAACTTGTTAGAGAAGCTATTTCGAGCTACTAACGTAAAGACTTGATCGTGGCGATCGTGTGTTGCGCCGCCAGATCGATTTGAGCGCCTGTGTTAAAGCGCCCAATGCCAAACCGAATTGAAGCTTGAGATAATGATTTTGTTCGCCCTAGGGCAATTAGGACATGGGAAGGGGAATTCTTTGTGGAGCTGCAAGCGGCACCAGATGAGACGGCGATCGCGGTATTTAATCCTAATAAGAGCGCAGTGCCATCAACTCCCTCAACACTAAGATTGAGATTGCCAGATAGACGTTGGGTGGGATGTCCATTTAGGTGAATGCCTTCAAGAGTTTGCAACTGCGCCCACAGACGTTGACGTAGATTTAAGATATATGCCTGTTCGCTAACCTGAGATGCCTCTGAGATCTCTATGGCTTTGGCTAAACCGATAATTTGGGGTGTAGCTAGCGTCCCCGAACGCATACCTCGCTCGTGGCCACCTCCGTGTATTTGTGCAGCTAATTGCACTCTGGGGTTGCGACGGCGCACATACAAAGCTCCGATCCCTTTGGGGCCATATATCTTATGCCCCGTGATCGACATCAAGTCGATTTGCATATCCACCACATTTAGAGGGATTTTGCCGATCGCTTGCGCCGCGTCTGTGTGAAATAGCACTTGATGTCTGTGACAGATGGCTCCAATCTCAGCCAGTGGTTGCAGTACGCCAATTTCATTATTTGCTGCCATCACCGTGACCAAAATCGTATCTGGGCGAATTGCTGTTTCTAGCACTTCGAGATCGACTAGGCCATCGGTTTGCACTGGTAGATAGGTAACCTCAAAACCCAGAGATGTTAAGTAGGCGCAGGGATCGAGGACAGCATTGTGCTCCGTTTGTACGGTAATAAGGTGTCGCCCTTTGTCTAAATATGCTTCCGCTACACCTTTAATTGCTAGATTATTAGCTTCTGTAGCACCACTAGTGAAAATTACTTCTTCGGGAGTTGAGTGGATTGCCGTGGCAATGACTTCCCTGGACTGTTTAACTGCAGCTTCTGCCTCCCACCCATAAATATGAGTGGTGCTGGCAGGATTCCCATAGGTAGTGCCAAAATAGGGCATCATTGCCTCTAACACCCCAGGATCTACCGAGGTAGTGGCATGGTAATCCATGTAAATAGGATACTGCATGGGATAATTCTAAATTGACTTATTGGGATGTGTTTTCTAATTGCAAATTGGGAATAGTCTGCTTTGTACCAAATAAATTTGGGAAGATTAGTCCGGTTCGGGCTTTGTAGTCAGCAAATTCGGGATAGCGCGACAGAGATTTGTCTTTTTTTAACATGTTCGGCACAAAAAGCGTCCCTACAAAAAATCCTAATATTGCGAACGGTAGCCAGTGCTGCACAAGCATTGCAAATGATGCATAAATTAAAACTTCTCCTAGGTAATTGGTGTTACGGCAGCGGGCAAAAAATCCCTCCGTAATCAGACCTGGTTGATATTTGAGCGTGTAGTACTTCTGGGCATCACTGGTGTAATGCAGGAACACACCCATAATATTAACGGCGATCGCAACTGCCACCAGCGGTAAAGGAGGCACAGAGTTACTACTAATCAACAAAAACGGGGCTACCCAGTACAGAAATAGCACGACAAAAGTAAAAATACCAAGACCAATTGGTGCTTCTGCTTCCCATTGCTTATCTGGGAAAATGCGATCCTTGAGCAGCCAGAGGATGCCGTAGGTGCCGTGCAGGGCCAAATAGACCCAAGGGCCTAAACTGAAATTTTGATAGGCAAACATCATGCCTAGAACTATAGGTAGAGTTAGTCCTTTATGCAGGTTAATGGCGTGCTTGATTTTCATGGGGGGCAGAGTTTCCTGATCGACTATTCCATTATGCTATTATTCCTGACTTGCCCTAATTTGGTTGATATATGACTAGCAGAATTCACTTAACTGGCGTGCGAGCCTATGGCTATGTGGGTTTTTTGCCTGAAGAAAACGTTTTAGGTCAGTGGTTTACGGTTGATGTCACGATCTGGACTGACTTTGAGGCGGCGACTCGCAGCGATGCGATCGCCGATACCATCGACTATTGCTCGTGCATTGCCAAAATCGAAAAAACCATTCAAACATCTAAATTTGCTCTGATCGAGCGACTGGCAGGTGCGATCGCCGATCGCCTGTTAGAAGATGCCAAGATTGACAAGTTAGAACTGCGCGTTTCTAAAAATCCCCCCATTCCTAATTTCTTAGGTACGGTAGCGGTCGAAATTAGCCGCGATCGCAACTTACAAGCCACAACGCAACAGTTGGAAATAACTACGGAGTACAAGCAGATTGTTCAAGATGCTCCGCTTGAAAAGAACGATCTGGGCGATCTCGATGAACCCCAGCCTGACAAGCAAAAATCTCAACAAAAATCCCATCAACCATCAGGTGCGATATCTAGCATTCATACTGACGGTGCCTGCTCCAAAAACCCAGGCCCTGGGGGGTGGGGCGTAGTCGTACATTTTGATGATGGTGAAGTAACCGAATTAGGCGGTAGGATGGCCAGTACAACCAATAATCAGATGGAGTTGCAGGGGGCTATTTCAGCGTTAGAATTTCTAACACAGCAAAAAAATACAACCCCAGTCGATCTATATACAGATAGTAAGTATGTAATTGATGGCATTACTAAGTGGATAAAAGGCTGGAAACGGAATGGCTGGCAGACCAAAGACAAGAAACCCGTTAAGAATCAGGAACTATGGCAAGAGCTAGATCTGCTGAATTCTGCAAATGTGCGATGGCATTGGGTAGAGGGTCATTCTGGCGATCCTGATAACGAACGATGCGATGCGATCGCGCGTGCCTACACCTTTTCGCAAAATCTCGATTTGCGTATAAGGAAATAATGTGGCGGATGTTTGGGTTAGGCTCCCATCCCCGAGTATTGTTTCAAACCCTGTCGCCATAACCAACGATTTAGCACCAAGAAGATCGCGCCCCACCCTAACATAACTAAAATACCTTTACCAAAATCGACGGGTAAACCAATGATGAGCGCGGAAGGGAAATGCACCATGTATGGGAATGGAGTCCACATTACGATCTCGCGGACATTAGCCGGAAATACCTCTAGTGGCGCTACTAATCCTGACAAGAATAGATAAATTAAGAACCAGAACTGCTCGAT
>JANMRU010000468.1:0-18460 GCA_031388585.1 Pseudanabaena sp. SOY_30_concoct_251
GGTAATTTACGGTTTTGCAGGAACTCTTTTGCTTGGTCTAACAAACTACCCTGACGTGTCTCCAGTTCGCTGTCTTGGCTTTCCCTCGCTGTTGCTTCTGGCGATCGCGTTTCAAATAGATAATGGGTTGCCTTGGTTTGAAAACTACGAATCATTTGATAATCAAGCTGTCGCTGCACGGATTTGGGCAAGCCAATTACCCGCTGACGAACAAGTTTGTCAGTTACATCTGCCTGTTGGGTGCGATCGGCGATCAGTTGGTTGATGACATCTGCCTCTTTCCCCATGGCATCAATTACAGGTAGATCTATGGTCTGACGCGGCGAATCCAGGACATGAAATTGCGCAGTGTGAGTTTCTAAATTGAACTCCACAAATCCCTTTTTCTCATTGGCTTCCTTCCAAATGTCATTACTAGTACGCTCGATCGCGCCAGCATAGTAGGCATTTCGCCCTAGGTGCGTAAAGCTATGATAGTGACCGCAGGCAACATAGTCCCAAGGCAGCTCCATCAAATCGGCTGGGATATCGTAACCACCATAGTCATTGATGCGATCGCTGTCCACCGTGCCATGCAGCATCAAGAGATTATAAGCGAAGTCAGGGTCGGGACGGATTTGCACCTGATTGGATTCGCCTAGAGCATTGTGGGGAAGGCAAAAGACCTTGATGCGATTGTCCGCGATTGTAATTGATTCTGGTTTGTTAGTCACCACGCTAATGCCAGGAATCAAGCTCAGCAGTTCCAAGATACAGCGATTATCCGAGGATTTTACCGATTCGTGATTACCCGCAATTACGACAATCTCGGCATTACATTTTTGGCGAAATTTTATTAATTCTCTTTGTGTCTGCACCACCGCAAGATTGCCGGGACGCGGCACATGGAAGACATCTCCAGCAATCAGCACCACATCTGGCTGGAGGGCTATGGTACGCTCTAGAGATTCGCGAAATGCATTAAACACATCTGCCTCACGCACATTTATGCCCTTACTGGTAATGCGGCTATAGGCACGAAATCCCAAATGTAGGTCGGCAAGATGGACTAGACGCATAAGCTTTTTTGTTTGAGATAAAGATTATATTTATGAGATGTTTCGATCGCCAAACAGTTGAGTTGAACGATCGAACAGCGGTAAGTAACTTTAGGCTGATGTAGAAACTAGTTCTGTATGGCGATTCTTTAATTCTAGATACACAAGCAAAGCATTAATGTCAGCGGGATTAACGCCTCCAATGCGACCAGCCTGCCCAATTGTGAGCGGTTGGATTTTACCCAACTTTTCACGGGCTTCCATCGATAGTGTCTCAATTTTACTATAGTCAAGATTAGCTGGCAGTTTACGCTCTGATTGCCGCGCTGTTGAGTCTATTTGCTGCTGCTGCCTTTGGATGTAACCTGAATACTTGATTTCAATCGTAGCTCCTTGTTGTTCGTAACGATCTAGATTGGGATTGTCTAACTGATGTCGCGATAGATCTGCATAGCTAATACTCGGACGACGCAAGAGTTCTGCCAGCGTAATCGCACCCTTAATAGTTTCACCTGTGGATTCGGAGATCGCTTTCCCAATTGGTTCGTGCTCTTTGACTCGCGTATTTTGCAGGCGATCGCTTTCCACTTGGATATTCGCCTGCTTATTTGTGAATAGCTCCCAACGGCGATCGTCAATCAGACCAATCTCTCTACCTAGGGGCGTTAGACGGCGATCGGCATTATCCGATCGCAGAATCAATCGATATTCCGAGCGACTGGTTAACATGCGATAGGGTTCGCGCAAATCCTTGGTACATAGATCGTCAATCAGCGTGCCGATGTAGCTTTGGGAGCGAGAGAAGGTGTGCATGGCGCGATCGCCTGCATACATAGCCGCATTAATTCCCGCTACCAGACCTTGAGCCGCAGCCTCTTCATAACCAGTTGTACCGTTGATTTGTCCCGCACAAAATAGTCCTTCCACTCTTTTCGTCATCAGTGTGGGATAGCACTGTGTGGCAGGAATGTAGTCGTATTCTACAGCATAGGCTGCCCGTAACATTTGGCAGTTCTCTAAGCCCGGGAGAGAGCGTAACATTTGCAGTTGGATCGGCTCTGGTAGACCTGTAGAAAACCCCTGAATGTAAAGCTCGGGAATATCACGTCCCTCGGGTTCGATAAAAATTTGATGACTTTCCTTATCCGCAAAGCGAACTATTTTATCTTCGATGCTGGGACAATAACGCGGCCCCTTGGCATCAATAAAGCCACCATAGACTGGCGACAGATGCAGATTATCTCTAATGATTTGATGCGTAGTCGCCGTGGTGCGCGTTAGATGACAGTTCATTTGTTCGCGATGCACCCAGGCAGTAGGGTCAAAGCTAAACCAATTATCTTCCGTGTCTGGTGGTTGGACTTCCATTTGGCTATAGTCCACGGTGCGCTTATCAACCCGAGCAGGTGTACCAGTTTTGAGACGATCGGTGACAAAACCTAACTCATTCAGCATTTCCGTCAGTCCTGCCACAGCAAACTCTCCAGCCCGTCCGGCTGCCATCGAGCGATTACCCACCCAGATTTGACCGTTGAGGAATGTACCTGTGGTTAAAATTACAGACTTGCAGCCATAAGCGACACCAAATTGAGTTTCTACACCAATTATCTTCTGGTTGTTTTCTAGGATCAGATTTACGACTGTACCTTCGCGCAGATAGAGGTTAGTTTGATTTTCGATGATTTTTTTCATCTCAGCCGCATACTCGCGCTTATCCGTTTGAGCGCGTAATGCCCATACTGCAGGGCCTCTAGAACTGTTGAGAATGCGGCGTTGCAGATAGGTGCGATCGGTGATTTTGCCGATTTCGCCACCGAGAGCATCGACCTCATGCACTAATTGTGATTTGGCGGGCCCTCCTACCGCAGGGTTACATGGTTGCCATGCAATCCGATCTAGATTTAAAGTCAGTAGCAAAGTTTTGCAACCCAATCGGGCAGACGCTAGGGCCGCTTCACAACCAGCATGTCCTGCTCCAACAACTATGACTTCATATTCATCTAGAAATTGCACGTTATTCATGGCTCTAACTTTAGGATCGCAAATGGCAAAATTGTTGCTGACCTCAACATTATCACCATAGCCGATCGAGATGGTGGGTGCGTATTCGTAAATCGAGTAGTCAATAATGTGATTTGGGGCAAAAGGCGGTGCGATCGCTGAATGTTATTGTAAAAGCGTTTTTGGGGAATCCTATAGAAGTATTAGACTGAAGTCCAAGGGAATGCTTGTCGCGGCGAATTAATATATGAAACTGTCTGCCCCAATCGTATTACCAAAAACACAAGCGGCTAGAGTCTCAAAAAGCTTTAGAGGATTACCACTGCGTTTGGTTCTGGTATTACCATTTGTATTGCAAATTGTTGGTGCAGTAGGATTAGTGGGTTATCTTTCCTTCAAAAATGGTCAGCAAGCAATTAACGATCTGGCCGATCGCTTGATGGCCAAAAACAATAGCTTAGTGGCTGAAAGACTAAATAACTACCTGGAAATTCCCCAGAAAGTCAACAAAAACAACCTTGATGCGATCAATATAGGTCTACTCAAGTTAGACGATACGCAAAGTGCAGGTCGTTACTTTTGGCAACAACTTCACACATACAATTTCAGTTATGTTAGTTACACCTTAAGTAATGGCAACTTTATTGGAGCAGGATACATATACGAAAATGCTCCAGCTGTGATTGAAGAAGTTTCACCGAAGGCCAAAGGGAAAAACTATACCTACAACATCGATGATTCAGGAAATCGCACCAAACTCAAAGAAGTCTATGATTTCGATCCGCTCATAGAAGAATCCTACGTACAGACTAAAAAAGCCCAGAAACCGATATGGAGCGAAGTTTATGCTTGGAACAATGGCACCGGAGGCTTAGCGATCGCGGCCAGTCGCCCAATTTACGATCGCAAAAATCAATTTATTGGCTTCATTAGTATTGATTTACTCCTATCCAACATTAGTGAGTTTCTGCGTCAGCTCACAGTTAGTCAGGCCGGTACAACTTTCATTATTGAACGCGATGGCTGGCTCATCGGCAGTTCTGCTGCTGAGCAGACATTAATCAAAGTGAAGGGTAAGTATGAGCGCGTAAAGGTTTTTAATAGTAGTAACTCAATCATTAAAGAAACTGCCAAATCTCTACAACAACCATTTGGTGATTTTAAGGCGATTAAGGACAGTCAAAAACTTAAAATCAACCTCAATGGCGAACCTCAATATGTTCAAGTAACACCATGGAAAGATAAATTTGGGTTGGATTGGCTAGTAATCGTGGTTGTGCCAGAATCAGATTTTATGGCACAGATCAATGCCAACACTCAGACCACAATCGCATTCTCTTTTATCGCATTGATAGTAGCAGTTTGCTTGGGATTAATTACTTCCCGTCAGATTGCACAACCAATTCTACGTTTGGGTAAAGCATCGGCTGCGATCGCCCAAGGAGACCTAGACCAACAAGTAGAAAGTCAAGGCATTGTTGAACTAGGTGTACTATCCAATTCCTTCAATGAGATGGCACAACAGCTGCAAACATCCTTTCAACAACTGGATAGCGTCAATCAAGAATTAGAACAAACCAATCGACAGTTAGAAAATAGAGTAGAAGAAAGAACCGCTGAGCTCCAAAAAGCTAAAGAGATAGCGGAGCGTGCTAATCATGCTAAAAGCGAATTTCTCGCCAATATGAGTCACGAATTGCGGACTCCTCTTAATGCTATTCTGGGATTTTCCCAACTAATGGATCGAGAGACATCTCTTACTAAACGGCAACATGAGAACATCAGTATTATCAATCGCAGTGGCGAACATTTACTCTCTCTAATTAATGATGTATTAGATTTAGCAAAAATTGAGTCAGGGAAAATGACACTTTATCCCTCAGACTTTGATTTATACTCTCTATTAAACTTTATCGAAGACATCCTGGCACTGAGAGCGGAGGCTAAGGATTTAGAATTCAGCATTGAGTATCGTGACGATCTGCCTCGATATATCAACACCGATGACAAAAAACTGCGTCAAGTTCTAATTAACCTCTTAGGTAATGCAATCAAATTTACCAATATCGGATCTATCACATTGCGCGTTAGCGATGTTAAAGGAGAAAACAGAGAAACACCATCCCACGATCTGCTTTTCGAAATCGAAGATACTGGAGCTGGCATTGCCCCTGAGGAGATTGAAAGTTTGTTTAAAGCTTTTGAGCAAACTGGGACAGGTAGACAATCTCAACAAGGAACCGGATTAGGTTTGCCCATTAGCAAAAAATTTGTTGAGCTGATGGGAGGCGAAATTACTGTTAGTTCTGAACTTGGCAAGGGAAGCATCTTTAAATTTAATATCCAGGCTTTGGTAAGTGAAACTGGCAAGGTGCAAGGGCAAGAAATTACGCACAGAGTGGTAAATCTAGAACCTAATCAACAAGAGTATCGCATCCTGATTGCTGACGATCGCTGGGAGAATAGACAACTACTATTAAAGTTGCTACAACCAATTGGGTTTGTAGTCAAAGAGGCTAGTAATGGACAAGAGGCGGTAGAAATTTGGCAACAATGGCAACCTCATCTAATCTGGATGGATATGCGCATGCCCATATTAAATGGCTATGAAGCCACTCAACAGATTAAATCGCATCTAAAGGGCCAGGCCACTGCGATCTTGGCTCTAACTGCCAGTACGCTCGAAGAGGAAAAAGCGATTGTTCTAGCGGCTGGATGTGACGACTTCGTGCGTAAACCTTTCCATGAGCAAGTAATTTTTGATAAGATGAATGAGCATATCGGGGTACGCTATGTCTATGCAGAGATTCCCTCTAGGGATACAGATAAGTTGCAGAGTGTGGATAAGTTAACTGCCACAGCCTTAGCAATTATGTCCCATCGCTGGTTAACTGAACTTGTTGAAGCTGCTGCTCTAATTAGCGATCGCCAAATTGCCCAACTGCTATTGCAAATACCAGCAGAACACCAAGCTTTAACCCAAGCGATCCAAGCAGAGGTTGATGATTTTAATTTTGATCGCATTATGAATCTTGCCCAAACCGCCATCAACCTATGAGTAACAATCAATCAAATAGCGTTTGGGGAAATATTTTAGTAGTTGATGATACCCCTGATAATTTACGAGTTTTGTCTGCCTCACTAACAGAACAGGGTTATCAAGTTCGTTGTGTTAAAAATGGGGCAATGGCTCTACTCACAGCCCAAAAAGAACCGCCCGATCTGATCTTGCTGGATATCAAAATGCCAGACATGGATGGCTATGAAGTCTGCGAAAAACTGAAATCCAATCAGTTAACTCATGATATTCCCGTAATTTTTTTAAGTGCGTTGGATGATATCTTCGATAAGGTCAAAGCCTTTAATGTTGGTGGTGTTGACTATATGAATAAACCTTTTCAAGTTGAAGAGGTTCTAATTCGGGTAAAACATCAATTGGATTTGCAGTCGGCTAAATCAGAAGTTGCTCAATTAAATAATTCACTAGAGCAAAAGGTACAGCAAAGAACCTCACAACTAGAGCAAGTCGTCAGCGAGCTTAGCCAGGAAATTAGTAATCATAAGCAAACTCAACAACAACTGTTTTATCAAGCTTGGCATGACACTTTAACCAGTCTACCCAACCGTAATCGATTAATAGAGAATCTCCAAAGAGCGCTGCACCGCTGTAAAAACGACCCAGATTATTTATTTGCAGTATTGTTTATCGATTTAGATCGCTTCAAAATTATTAACGATAGCTTAGGGCACACTGTAGGAGACCAACTTCTGATTGCGATCGCTCGTATCCTTCAAGATAGCTCTAGTACTGGGGATACCGTAGCTCGGTTAAGTGGCGATGAGTTTGCGATTCTACTTAATGATATTGAAGATAGCAACAATGCGATCGCGATCTCTGAACGGCTGTTAGCCAAACTGTCCGCTCCCATTAACTTAGGCGATCGCACTGTCTTTTCGGGCGCAAGCATTGGCATTGTCTTGGGCACTGCCACTTATCAAGATGATATGGAAATACTGCGAGATGCCGATATTGCCATGTACCGCGCCAAAAATATGGGCAAAGGGCGCTATGCGATGTTTGACAGAGAGATGTACTTTCAAACACTATATCTCTCCCAAATTGAAACAGATCTGCGCTATGCCTTGGATCGCCAAGAATTTCTATTAAACTATCAACCAATTGTATCTCTTACTACTGGTCTGCTGACAGGTTTTGAAGCATTGATACGCTGGCAACATCCTGAAAGAGGGTTAATTCCACCTGGAAATTTTATTGAAATTGCCGAAGAGACTGGACTGATTGTCTCCATTGGCGAATGGGTTTTAAGAGAAGCATGTCAGCAATTGCGCAGATGGCAAGATAAGTTCCCCCATGCCGCTTCCCTCGATATTAGCGTTAATCTCTCTAGCAGACAAATTCAGCAATCAGATTTAGTCGATCTCTTAGTTAAGATTTTGGCTGATACTGGTTTAAATGGACAGAATCTGCGGTTAGAACTAACAGAATCTATGCTTATGGATCGAGGAGATCGAACAATTAAACTACTTTCTGAGATTAAAGCCCAAAACATTCAATTAAGCATTGATGATTTTGGGACTGGATATTCCTCCTTAAGCTATCTCCACCGATTTCCAATTGATGGCCTCAAAATTGATCGCTCCTTTGTCAGTCCGATCGTAGCTGATGATGCAAACCACGAAATTGTTAGAACAATCATATTGCTAGCTCATTCTTTAGGCATTAAAGCGATCGCCGAAGGAGTAGAAACCCGCGAGCAATTAACTCAGCTAAAAACCTTCGGCTGTGACGAAGCCCAAGGATATTTCTTTGCTAAGCCAGTCGATAGTCAAGTCGCTGAGTCAATTATTGCCGCCCAGACTCAATGGTAAATTAGTTACAGCAGTTTTCGATCAAATCCACGACAAAAAGCTGGTCGCAGGGGCGCAGCCCCCGCATGGGTTTTAATGATTTATCTGTGGTGGGTTTGGTGGCGATTTGCTGCAAGAAAGGACAATGCTTCAGGAAGTTCGCGAGATCTGCTGATTTATACTGGGTGTGCCAAACCGCTCCCAAGCACTTCCTCCTCGGAGAAATAACTCCATCCAGCGCAGAGGTTTCTCCGTGCCCGTAGATGGCCAACCAGAACTACCAGGGGCAAAGGCCAAAGTTCCTTCAGGCACCTTGAAGCTGCCATCGGAATATACGGCATCGCTGACCACATTCCCAATCCGAATCGCGATCTTGGTTTCGGGCTCCAGGTTAAGTGTATGCGCCGCAATCGTTGTTTTGATGTTTCCATAGCCATCAACCCAGGCAATGCGATCGCTAGGAACATCTGGGATTTGTTCGGGAACGAGACTATCTCCTAGCAGGCTGAAATCTTCACGCGCGATCGCGGTTGCAGCGTTAGGGAAAACATCTCGCGATCGAAATTGCGATCCACCACGAGAAACGTTAACAACTTGTAGCACCTTAGTATGGTTCTTGATGAAAGAGAGGGTGTAACCCGCATTCACTCCTACTACTTTGACCCCATTGCTCAGAAGCGAATAGGTTAGTCCTTCGCCCTCATTATTCTGGCGAGCTTCAGGATCGTCTTGACGGGGCGCACAGTTGTGATATATCAGGCGATCGCTAGGTCCGGGGTTTAATCCTAATTGAGCAATCCAAAAACCGGTTGCTAAGGTGCTGAATGGAGGAACTGAAAGCAAATGAATTTGAGCATTTGGGAAAGCCATTAAGAGCCGCTGCGTAACCTCAGTAAACGCCGGATCTCCAGTACCGTAGTCTGCAATGACACAAATAAACATTCTGTCTCTCCAGTTTAAGTAGTATATTGCCGTTGTCGATTTGCCGTTGTCGATCGGAGTTTAGGGAATGGTTAGGGTTAAATTTCCTCAACCAACCTAACTCAATCAGCAGTCTAGGCGCGATCGCATCTATATGCAAGAATTTAGTTTGCTGCTCGATATCAGATGTTTGTGAGTTTTGCTAATATCAACCTTTTCGAAGAGTTTCTGGTAAATTGGTGAAGATTGAGAGTATATAGTCTGGCAACACTGATGCATAATTTTCAAGTTTTTGACAACGATATTGATACTGAGGCACTCGAACATTACCTGCAATGCGGTGCGATCGCAGTTGACACAGAAACGATGGGGCTTGTACCACGTCGCGATCGCCTTTGTTTAGTGCAGATTTGCGATCAACACGACTGCGTTAGCATGATCCGCTTGCAACGGGGCATTACCGATGCTACTAACCTCAAGAAATTGATGGAAGCACCTGATGTTACTAAGGTATTTCACTTTGCCCGCTTTGATGTTGGCATGTTAAAGGCACACCTAGACATCACAACATTTCCAATTTTTTGCACCAAGATTGCCAGTAAACTCGCGCGCACCTATACCGATCGCCACGGATTGAAAGAGCTTATTAAGGAGCTAGAGCAAGTAGAACTAGATAAGACATCTCAAAGTTCTGATTGGGGAAGCGTCTGCGAGTTATCCGAAGTACAATTACAGTATGCTGCGAACGATGTGCGCTATCTCATATCAGTATACAAAAAGCTGATTGAGATGCTAAAGCGTGAAGAACGTTATGAATTTGCCTTGGCAAGTTTTAATTATCTGCCAACTCTAGTCAGCTTAGACTTATTGGGCTATGAAGATGTGTTTAGACATTAACAAGTGAGAAAATCGTGGAATTATGCAAGCAGTTTTAATCGCCGCTCCTGGAGAACCTGAGGTTCTGCAACTAGCGACAGTTCCGACCCCAAAGATTCAGTCACCTACGGAAATATTAGTAGAGCTAAAAGCAGCGGGTGTAAACCCAATTGATACAAAATTAAGGCGGCGCGGCACATTTTATCCCAAACTGATGCCAGCAATTTTGGGTTGCGATGGCGCGGGCATAGTCGTTGCCATTGGTATAGGAGTGCATCGGTTTGCGATTGGGGATGAAGTATATTTCTGCAATGCTGGCTTGGGAGGACATCCTGGCAACTACGCCGAATATGCAACAGTTGATGAACGCTTTGCATCGAAAAAGCCTAAATCCATCTCTTTTGTCGAAGCCGCAGCAGCTCCTCTAGTCCTAATCACGGCGTGGGAAGCACTCTACGATCGCGGTAGGATAGAAGCAGGAATGCGGGTATTGATTCATGCTGGTGCAGGTGGAGTTGGCCATGTGGCTATTCAGCTAGCTCAGCTGATGGGTGCAAGCGTTTGCACGACAGTCAGTACGGAGCAGAAAGCAGAATTTGCGCGCAGTCTAGGAGCAGACAAAGCGATTTTCTACAAGCAAGTAGATTTTGGGGAAGCTGTGCTGGAATGGACAAATGGCGAAGGCGTAGAATTGGCATTCGATACAGTGGGAGGAAATACGTTTTCACAGACATTTCCAGCTGTGCAGATTGGTGGCGATCTTGTGACAATTTTGGAGCCGAATGCTTCGACAAATTGGCAGGTGGCGAGAAATCGCAATCTCCGCATTAGTTTCGAATTGATGCTCACGCCCATGTTGCAGGGCTTGGTAGATTTGCAGCAACATCAAGCGCATATCCTTTCGGAATGCGCGCAACTAATTGATGATGGCCAACTCAAAATCCATGTCAGCCAGGTATTTCCACTGGCCGATGCCGCCGCCGCCCATCGCCTACTCGAATCTGGTTCTGTAATGGGGAAACTAGTTTTACAGATTTAAGGTCTGCTGGAGCAGTCCCAAATTCAATTATCGCGATCGCATTGAACTAGAGCATGTGCCAATCATGGCTGGGCAAATAAAAAATATTGGCCTGTTGGTTGCGGATCGTATCCTCAATTGCGGTATGAAGCTCTATTTTTGAACCTTCAAAGGAAATCAAAAGTTTCAACAGCTCAAAAGATGGTGTATTTACCTGAAAATAACCACCGTGCAGATCGATACTCGTCCATTTCTGTAACGCATACAGCAAAGTATTCAATATATCAATCAAAATCCCATTGATTGGGTTCAGTGGGCACGATACGCCATTAACTCCTCCTTTACCTTTTACTTTCATCTCAGTACAGTCGAGATAATTAAATTTCTGAAATAGGCTATAGGCGGAAGTAGATTTTACAGCTGGTTCTAGGCCGAGGAAAACTCGGATATATGGATATGCATTCCCAAGCGAGGCACTTACGCGCTCTTTATTTCCTTTGAGATGGACATTGCCCAATCGTGCTGCGGACATCTCAATGCTGGGTTCGCTGAACCAGTTAATCACGGCTGAGAGGTAACGCAAAACTATATCGCGATCGCTAGACATGAGGAAAATTTGGTCGCAGCGACTGATTGCCGATCGCACATAGTTATTCCGACTTTCTCTTAGAAATTCTAGTGGAATATCTGGCGAAGCCAGGATGATTTTCATCAAATCAAGATGGTCTCCTAATCTACTAACATCTTGAGATTTGTCAGGATTAGGTATCTCTTGCAGTTGCCAATTCACACCTGCCATATTTTCTGCTTGGATTTCATCACGGGGCGTTCCAGTAGGATCGACTAGGCGGAAATCTGGAGGACAAAGACCCACATCATCTTTGCCAAATTTATCGGATATTACCCGCAGCATATTTGCCAGCAACAAACCTCCCATGCTATGTCCAATTAGATTAACTTTGAGAACGTCAGTTTTTAGCTTTTGAGTGGTTTTACTAAGTGCGCTGTCCAGTCGCCAGAAAAATTCAGCCAGATCGGGAGCACCGTAATGAATTGCCCGATAGCGATCGCGGTGATAAACAAAAAGCCGCAACAGCCAAAAAGCTAGTAGCCAAAACAAGAAAGTTGTAGGAATAAGCCAATACCACTGGACAGCTAGTTGTACAACTGCATTAAAATTTCTCCATGGCCAAACCCAAGGAAATCCTATGACTTGCAAAATTGGTAAAACTAAAAGGTGCAGTAGTAAGTACAAGACGAACCCGACAATTCCCGAGATGCCACTTAAAACAAATAGGAATTTCACCAATGCATCTGAATTTTCGCTCTTATCGCTACTAAGAGATTTACTAAAGAAAGGCTGCTCGCTTGGCCAGTGATAACCAATGTAAAGGCGATCAGTTCCCAAGATATTGTCTTTACACAGTTCATTAGCCTCATTGACAAATGACTTATAAAAACTCTTGGCGGGATTGGCAAAACCATGGGCACGTAATGTCAGGGATGTAAAATTCCCTTCAGAAATTAATCGAGCTAATTCATCAACATTGAATAAAGGGCGAAAGTTTTTAAGTTCTGGAAGATCTCGCTTTACATTCAAGCTAACGGGTGCTGTGCTAGTGACCAAAAAAACATTGGGATTGTGTTGGGCGGCATAGATTTCAAAATTTCGTCCTACTTCCTGCGAAAACTGCTGATTTTGCCAACTTGCAATGACATCACAGACATACTGTTCGTTAACCTTTTGATTTAAATCTGGATAATCATTTAGAGGACAAGATTTCACGATCTCTTTGACTATTTCGACTTCAGAGGTATGCTTGTAGGCCAGCTCAATAATGCAAGCTTTTGTCCAGGCATCAGAGAATTGTGCATAGTTGTCCTTAATCGATGCAAGCCAGGTTCGATCGTTCTCTTCTTTAGTGGCATCACTCCAGGATAAGAGTGGACTGTTACTAGAGAAGCTATTTGGATTCGGATTACTCACCATATATCATCCTATGCGATCGCAATTATATTGTTAGATTTCCTTCTTGATTTTCTCTGTTTTTGCGGGTTAGAAGGAAAATCTCAACAAATTTTTACGCGATCGGACGTGGCACCACAGGCGAGACATCTGGTTTTACGGTCAGTTTGATCTAGACAGCCAAGCTTTGCGTAGATCTAATGCGTGAAAGACACTCAAAATATCGTGCGTCCATTTTGGCAATATCAGCGTCATCGCAATTTCTTCGATTGTATTGATCAGACAAAAGGCGATCGCCAGCCAGAGTGGGGCCGCATAGCCAAAGCCAAACAGCGACACAGTTGCGATTAAAAGTGCCAGCCCCCATGCTTTAGCGGTGTATGTATGGAAGCTAGGGAACTTGCCAAATTTGACCAGACTAATCGTGAATAAAATTAATTGCGCCGCGATCGCTGCCAGCAAAGGTATTTGAAAATCTATTAATACCTGCGGATGAACTAGCCAGGTACTAATGGCAACGCAGGTATAGAGGCAGATATCAGCCCAACTATCCGCTTGTCGCAAACGGACAGTACTAATATTCAACTTGCGGGCGATGATGCCATCAAAGATATCTGAAATTACAGCAATTACATAGATGGGAACGAACCACAAGCTAATACTGCGATCTAAAGCATCGATAAGTAGCAAAGGTGCGATCGCAAAGCGCAGGGCTACTAAGTAGCTTGGAACATAGGATAAAAGCGTTATATTCATTGATTTATCTGTATTTTTGTGGTTATTAGTAAATCTCTTGTTTCTCAGCTTGCTGTCGGCTTAGCTCTAGGTAGCGATGCAGATATTCAGAGATAATGCCGTGCTGAAACAGATCGCGTCCTGCGGCAAAGGGGCTATTAGGAGCAAGGGGATGACGATTGAGAATAACGTGATTCCAGCGATAGTCACCAGTAATATCACTAACGTAGCAGCTAAAGTTCTCATCAAACTGTAACGATATCACCGCACGTTCAAATTCATCACTGGTGAGACAAAGCGAATAGAATATCTTGAATAGCTCAATTGCTGATTCCAGATCGAGAATTTTTAGCCATCCGCGTTTTGCAGAATGTTTTGAGCAGTCTATGTTGATCTCTATTGGACGGATACTGCTGTAGTTAATGCCGCGCGATCGCACTTCAGCCAACCAGTTAGGATTAGCTTGCATTGCCATATTATAGTCATAGACAAAGTTATAGAGAATCAAATCGTGTTCTAGAAATGCATTATCTGCCAGGCGATCAACTGTGCTGGGGTAGAGTTCAGATTTAGCAATACTGGGATCGGGACCATTATCAATCAGAAAGTTGATGATATTAGAACCAATACAGAGATGCCGCACAATTAGATAACAAGCTTCAGGAGTGACGAAGTGCTTGAGAAAAAAAGCAGCGGAGTGATGCATCAACTCATAGGCATGGAACTGGAATGGGAGTAGTCGTTTGCAGGTCATAATAATGCCCAGCAAGATATTCGCCATAATTCTAATCGGAATCAACAAATAGTTGCGCGTCCAATTTTGCAGATCTCGAATCATATAGGCTTTTGCTTCAAGATCGACAGGAATAGCATTGTCAAGATATAGTAAATCCCATGCATTAGGATCTTTGCGATCGTTTGATTTGGGAGTGTAGAAAGCTGGTTGATGCGAAGAAGTCTTTGACATGGTTACTACATGGGTATCAATACTAGACATTTAACAAATCTCCTCCAATTGTAAAAGATAGAGTCGGGCAGTTACCTGGGCGGTTTTGATAATGCGCTGAGCGATCGTCTCCGTCATCCATTCAGCCTGTACTAGGGCATGAAGCTTGTCAAGATGAGAGTCATCATTTTTTCCGTGATATGTCAAAAATGACACCTGAGAATCGCTCAGCATCAGGATGTCCTGAATTTGCTCAGCCCACTTTCCTGCGAGCTTGCTACCTAAGCCTTCAATGATGAACATCCCACCGATCAAGTCAACAGGATTAGGTTGGGATGCCTGGTTAAATATGAAAGCTGATAGTGCTTCGCTACCAATATTTTTCTCAGCAGAAGTAATCTCAGATAATTCACCGCCAACTGCCACATAATTTTGCTCTAACATTTGGTAGTCACGATGTTCGACCTGGGCATGTCCGATAAAAGTCGATCGCATCTGAAAGTCCGTCATATTCGAAGCTGCCCGAGACATCCACCGCGCGCCCTCCACCACCTGAGGTCGAAGATTTCGTAAAAACGCTTTGTAATCTTCAAGATTAAACTCGCGGCGATCGAGGCGACGCACTATGGGGACAGAGTGAATGTGCCGCTCAAATTCTAGCCAGACAAGCGCCAATTGCATAAGCAAATAGGCTGATACAGGTTCCTTTATCAGAATTTCTCTCTCAACTGCTGGCTCGATCTGGGTAGTTGCGGAAGCAGGAGGGATGGCGCGATTATTAAAACTATTGGGTTTATTTATGGCGATCGCCCCTGCATCTAGTTTCGCAACTCCAGCATCGCTGGCATCCACAACGCTCAGCATCATATAAGCCGTAGTAAAGCGTCCACTTTCGGGGATGAAGCAAAAAATCTTCTCACCCACCTCTAATTTCCCAGAGTTAAAAAGCTCTTCTAGCATTAAGTAAATCGCTGCACAGCCAGTATTACCGCGTGTATATAGATTCGTAAACCACTTATGCTCTGGAACCATACATTCTGCTTTTTCTAGCAGTTCAACAATCTGGCCGCGAAAGAAATGCGAAGAATAATGACATAGTAACCAGTCGATTTCATCGGGTTTAACCCGCCCTTTCTCAATCAAATGCAGCCAGCCTTCCACTCCTAATTTAATCACATCATCCAACATACGAATGTTCTGACGCAGATTCAGCGCTCCTGCTTTAGCCGCTTCTACATAGGACGGATATTCCATCCAGTTGTGCTTGGCATTCTGATCGTCAAATCCTGCATACATGCACACGGGATAGGCATTAGCATGGGAAATCAGCTCGACCCATTCGATCTTAAGACTGATGCCTGTGGGATTAGGGCGATCTTGAATTAGCATCGCTCCAGCTCCATCTGAGAGCATCCAGCGCAGAAATTCCGTATCAAAAGGGAGAGATTGACCAGCTTTGATAGATTCTTCTGCCTCAAAACGACTGTGTTTAAATAGACGAGAGGGCATTTCTGCGGCAACCGCGATCGCATTGTGTTTATTTCCCAGTGACACCTGCGCCGCCGCATACTTGAGTGCCGATATCCCAGCGCAACATACCCCATGAGTAGAAACAGTTTCTAATGGCGAAAATTCTGGCAACTCGCCATGCACCATGCTGGCGAAGCTTGGCACCAGTTGATCTGCCCAGGTTGTTGCCGTGGCAAGCAAATCAATTGTGGAAGGGGCGTTATTACTTTGGACTAAGACATCGCGCACAGCATGTGCTGCCATCTCACTTGTGCGGTGAGTAGTGTTTTGATCGCGATCGAGAGCATAGTAGCGCTGCTGAATGCCATTACTTTTGAGAATGCGAGCGCGGACTTTGGAAGAGCGATCGCCAATTTTACCGAGAAAGTCTTCCATCTCTTCGTTAGCGATCGGATTGTTTGGTAGAAATTTGCCAATCCCGTTAATGTATGCAGTAGTCATAAAACCCTCAGGCTTTTTTGTGAATTGGGAACCAAGTAGCGCTACTTCGATCTCCTTAATCATCTGACTGTATGAAGTTTTCCTCAGGATTAATTAGTAGTGTGTGCCAGTTTGTGAAATGTCATAGGTGCATGTTTTTGAAGGGATCAGCCTATCAGACATATCAGCCATATCAGTTTTTGTGGCTAATGAGGTGGTAGATGAGATTGCAGAAAGCCGCAAAGCTCACGGGGAATGCAGGTGTTACTATCGATCTAATTGCAAGGTGGGTAAGTCTTAATCTCCAATTTGGGTAACATCCTAAAAGCTATAGAGATTAAATAAAATTTGTTTGAGGAGAAAAACATAAATGGCAATTTTCACAGGCACCAGCGCTAACGATAGCTATCTCGCCACTACTGCTGGTGACAATGCCAGAGGGGGAAGAGGCGACGATACTTTGATCGCTAATAGCGGTCAAGACACGCTGAATGGTAATGGCGATAATGACTTGTTACGTGCCGATAGTGCTACCCAAACCGCAGGTGGCAATGACAGCCTGTTGGGCGGCCAAGGCAATGATACCCTATTGGGGGCTCAGTTCGGTTTTAGTGCCGACAGCCTGGGCGGTAACAAGGGCGAAGATTTATTGATTGCTTCTACCAACGGTGGTAATACTTTATTTGGTGGTCAAGGTGATGACACGATCTATGGGAGCCTGAGCAACGCTAACACCATGAATGGTGACTTTGGCAGCGATGTTCTAATCGCTGGTCGTGGCAACGATCGCATGTTGGGTGCTGATGGTAACGACACCTTGATCGGTGGAACTGGAAACAATGACATGTTTGGTGAAGCTGGTAACGATCAGTTCCAGTTTTTTACTGCGATCGATGGCGATATCAGCGTACTGACAGGTGAAGAGCAAGTAATTAGAGCCAGAGGCGGCTTTGGTGGTTCTGATGTGGTTAACGACTTCACCACAGGCGACACTATTTCAATTAGCCAATTGGATCGCAACGCGAAAGTTACTGTTACCACTAACGAGGCAGGTGCAGCAGTAATTTCAGTTATGGGAACCGCCAGCGACGGTCAACCTACCAACAATCAAACGATTACGATAGTGGGTGTGACCAGAGATCAGCTCTTGGCACCTGGGGCACAATTGCTTGCTGTCAACGGTAGTTTCATTACCACCAACGATACTGTCAATGATGGCGCTGGTGGTTCAGTATTCACAGTGGGCGATGGGCAACCTGGCTCGAATATTAACGGAAAAAGCCTTGTGGGCGCTCCCACGGCTGATACATTCTCCCCAATTTCTGGCATTGCCACCACGGCAAATGGCATTCAGTTGCAGTCTTCTGTAAATGACGACAGTCTCACTGGCAATAGCGGTAATGACTTTATGGATGGCGGTGCTGGTAATGACATTATTAATGGTGGAAATGACGTTGATACATTAGTTGGAAACACTGGATCTGATACGCTCACAGGTGGTAATGGATTTGATGCTTTCAGATTTGTTGATTTCACGTCTGGGGAAATTGATGTAATCGTTGACTTTGTGAGTAATAGTGAAGGACCTGGCGACTTCATTCAGATTAGTGCCGCAGCGTTTGGCGGCTCACTCATCCCTGGTCAAACAAACGGTGCAGCAGCACCAACCAATTTCTTCTTTACCCGCAATGCAGGCGGGGTTGAGGGCATCAATTCAACAGCTCCTATTGCAACATCGGCTTTCTACTACGATAGAACAGGCGGCGGTCTCTATTTCGATCGCGATGGTGGAGGTCTTGGTAACACTTACACCAGATTTGCCCAACTGTCTCCAGTTCCTTCCTCTAGCAACGGAGTATTTGGAAATTCCATTCAAATTATTGCCTAGGCAAAATCTAAACACCGAAATGATGAAATTGCTGGCTTGAACCTTAGCCAAAAAAACAGGGCGTGCATTGCGCGCCCTGTTTTTTTGTATAGTAGATTTTGTTTGACCTTCTTATAGAACCCATTTGAGATCTATAGCTTATGCCATAAGCCTTTGAGCTACTTAGGTTTCATCCGTTTTAGTGTACACAGCTCTACGATCCTCATTCAGTCGTTAAATTGGTTGATTAAGGGTTGCCTGAAAGCCATTGATT
>JANMRU010000486.1:0-2525 GCA_031388585.1 Pseudanabaena sp. SOY_30_concoct_251
AAATAATTCAAGACCTTCTAGAAATGAATGAAATATAGCAGGAGGCTTTTTTCATGGCTAAGCGATCGCTTCAATTATCACCTACAGGGATTCGCACCGCAAAACAAGCGTTTGCCCTCAAAGGCTGGACGCAGGAAAATCTGGCGATCGAGGTCAATATAAAGACTCGGCAACCAATTTGGCGCTTCTTTACTGGTCAGCCCGTAGACCGTTATATCTTTTTGGAAATTTGTTCAATTCTAGATCTGGAATGTCGCGAAGTTGCCCTTTTCTCTCCTGCTGAAATTGTGGATAGAGCGGGCGATCTCGCACCTGCAACTCTTCCAATTTTAGATAATTTAGAAGATATTGATGCCTTAGTTAAACAGGTGCGATCGCAGCGATTTGATAAAATTCAAGATCAGTGTGGCATTTTGCAAATGCTAGACATTAGCCGTCCTATCAGTCTCGATCGGATTTACATTGACGTAAACATCTTAGAAGAAATTTCTAGCCAGCAGCAGTTGGCGATCGCTGACCTGCCAAATATTGAACCTAATCAATTTGATCGGCAATTCGATCAGGAATTTGACCAGCAATTTGACAAGCTGGGGATGGGGGCGATCGAGCAATCTCAGATCTCAGGAATGCGCGCCGTAGAAAAATACCTTAAACTCAGAGTGTTAGGGAAGCCAGGCGCAGGTAAAACCACATTTTTACAACACTTGGCAGTGCAGTGCAATCACTCTCGGTTTGTAGGGCACATGGTACCTGTTTTTATCACCTTGAGAAACTTTGTCGAAGCGTCTAGAGCTAGTCAAGAATTTAGCCTGCTCGATTATATCAGTCAAGAGTTTGCCGCTTCTGGGATCTGCGATCCATCCGTAGTTACAACCTTGCTAAAAGCAGGTCGAGTATTACTACTTTTAGATGGAATGGATGAAATACCGAATCAAGACTGTGTAGCAGTGCTTAATGAGATTCGCAAGTTTTCTGATAGCTATTACAAGAATCAATTTGTGGCAAGTTGCCGTATGGCATCAACCAAACTGAGTTTGCGGGGATTCACTGATGTCGAAATTGCGCCATTTAGCCAAACTCAAATTGCCCACTTTGCCCAGATGTGGTTTAGCACATTCACAAAGACCAATACCGAATCTGGAAACACAAAATCGGTAAAGTTTATGCAAAAGTTGGATGAGCCTTTAAATCGGCAGCTTCGCGATCTTGTTAGTAATCCATTATTCTTACATCTTGCCTGTTGGATATTTAATGGACAGGAAAAATTTTCTACTAAATATAGTGATTTCTATAAACAAGCCTTAGATCTACTTTTAGGGAAATGGGATGAAGCCAGAGGTATAGAACGAGATGAGGTTTATCGTGGCTTTTTGCTACCTCAGAAATTGAAATTATTAAGTCAAGTAGCAGCAGCAACCTTTGAACAAGGACAATATCTTTTTGCCCAAGATGCGATCGAGCAGAATATTGGCGACTATTTGCGAGAACTCCCCAATGCATCCGTCGAACCAGAAGAAATCCAACAGCAAAGCCAAGACATCTTGAAAGCGATCGAGTCTCAGCACGGACTTTTGACAGAGCGATCGCCGGGAGTCTTTTCTTTCTCCTATCTAGTATTTCAAAAATACTTTGCTGCTCGTAAAATAGTTACAAGCTATAACCTCCAACCCTCAAGCCAATCTCTGGATGGACTGGTCAGCCATATTTCCGATCCCCAGTGGCGTGAAGTTTTCTTGCTCACTTCAGCAATGCTTCCTAATCCTGATGCTCTGATGCAATTAATGAGGCAAAAGATTGAAAATATGGTTGAAGATCCCTATGTTCGAGAGTTTTTGAATTGGGAAGTCAGTTATTTAAGCAGTTCGGGAAAATTAAGCATAGCAAAATCTAATCATTATCCTATCGATCGCGACTGGAACTTTAGTCCTGATCAAGAACAAGTGTTACAATGCTACTATAAGGCTAATCAGGTATTGCGAGATTGTTTGAATAGTAATAGTGGTGTGGCTGTAGAGCAAAAAATGGAAGCAAGTAAATTATTGTCTTTCAAGGAATATACCCATATGCATAGTATCTCCGCATAAATCCTGTTGATATTTATCTGAAATCTCTAACTTCACAAATTAAGATATCCTATCTTATTAAAGTTTAATGGTAATGAGCGATACTCGTATTGTTTTAGTTGAAGATCACGATGTGGTACGAATTGGTTTGCGTACAGCTCTCCAAAAATATGAGGGATTTCAAGTGGTCGGTGAAGCCTCAAATGGGATACAAGGGCTAAAAATATTGGAAATGACCCAACCTGATGTCGCAATTGTGGATATTGGCTTACCAGGTATGGATGGCATTGAGATGACACGTCAGTTTCGACAGTCGCAGGCAGAGAATAGCACTACCAAAATATTGATGTTGACCATGCAAGGGAATGAAGCCGCAGTACTTGCCGCTTTTGCCGCTGGAGCAGACTCTTACTGCATGAAAGATGTGGGAATGGAGCGCATGATTGAGGCAATTAAAATGAC
>JANMRU010000025.1:0-3674 GCA_031388585.1 Pseudanabaena sp. SOY_30_concoct_251
CAAAGGGAAGCTTTGAGGAGGAACAGAAGGAGTGCCTGTCCATCTACCTAAAGCAGCTTGAACTAATAAGTTGATCCGAACATTGTAAGCACTATCGTTAAAGGCAACATCTTTCCCAAAATTGTTTGCAGTACTATTTGAGTTGTCAATGGTGATAACAGCACTAGGAGTAACGGTTAGAGGGTTATTCGCTGCTCCGGCACCTTTGAACAGATGAAATCTTGCACCTTCTAAGCTAGTGTCTTGAGACAGAGCATCTCCTTCAACCACGTTGCCACCAACAACGATCTTAGAGTTCTCTTGTTTATAGTAGCAAGATTCTGGATCGCTTACCTGATAGAAATCGATGGGAGAACCATTAAGAGCACCAATCATCAGGTTACTGTTAGTGAAAACTCTACCATTTAGCTTAAAAGGAGGAGTACGAGCTAGCTCGATATCGCCCTCAAACCAAACAGCATTGTTGTTGAGTGGAGTCCGCGATCTATCTTGTTGCAGCTCGATCGCATTAAAAGACTGATTCCCTGTATAAAACTCAAAGTTGCTAGGGTTATACACCGTACCAGAGATTGTTGGCACAATGCTGGCGAGGGTTGTGGATGGAGTAGCCTGAGTAATGGGAACTGTGGCAGCGTAGACAAAAAAGCTTTTTTTCAGCAGGTTACCCGATGGTATCCACCCGCCACCTGCGACATTAGCTCCAGCACTAACCGCTGCGGTACAAATAGAAGTCAGCGCACTTTCATCCATTGGGCGCGTGCGAGACTCTAACTTACTGACGGATCTAAGTGGAGATGTTTGTAAAACGTTTACAGGCGTGCGGAAGAGAATACTGTAAAGCGAGAAACTATCAAACTTACCATTGCCATCCGTATCAATTGGGAATTTCCAAACCGTGCTTGCGGTTTCTCTGTTGTTCTCTACAGGCAACCCTGTATCAATTTGGCCGTTGAGTGCTGCGTTCCAAGTGCCCGCAGTGGTAGTTCCCAAATCTTGGTATAGCTGCAGTCTAATTTCATCCGCAAAAGTATACTTGCCGTTATCTAAGTTGATCTCAATAACATTATTAAAGTTGCTATCTGTAGGAGTTGCTGCAGGCAATCTGGGATCGTTGATCAGCTCGCTAATCTTTGCTCTTGCTCTTTCTAAAGCTGGGGTAGAGGCACTTCTAAAAGCTTCCTCAACTCTCGTATTTGCAGCAGTTTTTGCACGCTCAGAAGATCTAGCCACCATCACGACCACGAGCAGGGTGACAACCGTTGTCACCATCACGACAGTGGGTAAAACAAACCCCCCCTGACCTGATCTTTTCTTACCCTGGTTATTTAATAAACTACGAACAAAGCGACGACTAATGCGGAAAGGGCTTCCTACTTTAATCAGCCATTTCCTCAGCTTGGCTATGAAGCTAGCAAAAAACTGGTTGAGTTTTCTTTGATTTTGCTCTGACATAGGTGTTTCCCGTGTTTATCTGATGCGATCGCCCTAAAGTGGCTAGACTTTACCATCAAGATACTACCCGTAACAATTAAATAAATAACACGCGCAAAATTTTATTTCGAAATAAAGCCAAGAACTTGAGTTCTTGGCTCAAAGCTGAAGTCAGCTAAAGCGGACTATAAAGATCGTCTAAGTTAACCCGTTTCAACGGGTTTGAGCTTTTAGCCTGCACTTGAGTGCAAGGCTATTTATTGCTGGGCTTCTATGGCGATCGCTAGAGCAATCTAATCGGTTGATAGGTCAAGGCTCCATAGGCAAAGCCTGCAATTAAGCCAGATAGTGCAATGAAAGCAGAGAGAGTTAAAGCTTGTTTGGCGGCTAGCTCAGCGGACTTTATTTGCGCTCCTACAACCACAAACATGCCAGCCAAACTACCTAGAGCTAAGCCTGCAAGGTTGCCAATATTAGAAGTTTTTTGGAGAAAAGCTAGCGTCATTACTATGGCTAGACCAACATTAATAATTACGGCTAACCATTCCCACCACCTGATCTTGGGATACTTGGCGAAACTATAGTCAGCATCTTGCAATCCCAGCCAAAATATCAACACACATAAAACAGTGGCAATTAGTCCTGGCACGAAACCTAATTTTATAAATGCAATTATTAACGTGGCGATCGCGGCTAAGATGCCACCCAAGTTTTGGGGTAATGCCCATATACTTGCAAGGGCTATACCTAATGATAAAGCGAACAGACCAAAGTCATCTCTGCGGTACACAGTATAAGCAAAATCACCTAAGAAGCCGTATCCTGCGATCAGAATTATGGCTCCAATCAAGAGGGAAGCACTGAGAATAACCCCTTTGACTCTGATATACATAGGAGAAAGTCCTTAAACAACTAATATGGATCGCCATTTGCCTGAGATTAATTTACTTCACTTTCGCGATCGCTCAGTTAAGGAATTGATCCGTGAATCAAGTTCAAAATTTATCCCCAATTGGCAAGGGATCGTTTTAACTTCGATCTGGGTAGCTTTGGCATTTGCCATTTACTATTTTTCACATCGAGTTCATCCAGATTGGTATAAGCATTTTGTCTATCAGGCACGGGGGTTTCTAGCAGGAAGGCTAGATCTTTGGGGACTGCCAGATTATTACGTTGACTTTATTAATTGGCAGGGTAAGGTCTATCTACCCAATCCCCCTTTGCCATCGATCGTTTTGATGCCGTTTGTAGCAATCTGGGGAGTTGCCACCGAGCAAATTCGGGTTTGCATGTTGGTTAGCGCGATCGATGTTGCCCTAGTTTGGGTTTTGCTAGGCAGAATGCAAGTAAAAGGAGCGATTAAAGTTGGGTTAACTTTGCTCTATGGCTTTGGCACGGTTCACTACAGCGCTGCGATCCTAGGCACAATCTGGTTTTACGCGCATGTGGTGGCAGAGTTAGGCTTACTTTTGGCGCTGGTTGAGTTTTTCGGCAAAAAACGCTTTTGGCTGATTGGCTTTTGCATGGGACTAGCTTTCCTATCCCGTCAAGCCACTGTTTTAGGCTCTATTTTCTTTGTAGGCTGGCTAGTTTGGCATCGGCCAGAACGATGGTTCAGATCGTTTATTAGCTATTGTTTAGGATTTTCACCACTATTTCTATTTCAGTCCTGGTTTAATTGGGCACGGTTTGGCAAACCACTAGAATCTGGGTATCTTTTACAAAACTGGTACTCTTCTGTCCAATCACCAGAGATCGAAAAATACGGTTTTTTTAATTCGGCTTACATTACCAAACATATAAAGCTAATCTTTACTGAGATGCCAGAAGTTTTGCCTAACTTCCCTTTCTTGAGACCCAAACCTGAAGGCATGAATATTTGGCTAACGACACCAGCATTATTTGGTCTACTGGTAACTAAATGGATGGAACCTCTCCAGATTTTGGCAGGATTAGCCGCATTTGCAGTCTCGCTACCTGCATATATCTACACGGCGACGGGATGGGTGCAGTTTGGCTATCGCTATATGTTGGACTACTTACCTTTTCTGTTTATACCTATGGTTAGCGGCTTGGTGAGAATGCCAAGAGTTTTAGCTTGGCTACTAATCTCATTCAGCATAATTGTGAATGCATGGGGTGTTTATTGGGCAGTGAAACTGGGATGGTAAAGCCATTAATCGAATAGTCTCTGCAATTCCTCACTCCTGCATATAACGACTGCGCGATCGGATAATTTCTGG
>JANMRU010000175.1:0-24492 GCA_031388585.1 Pseudanabaena sp. SOY_30_concoct_251
TTAATACTTCATTACTCAACAGTAGGTGGAATCCTCTTGCCTGGATAATGCCTACAAGCAACTCAACAAGTATTTCTGCATTTGCTATTAACTCCCGTCTACCTCAGGGACTATGTTAGGCTGCTTTAATAAGTTTGTCAAGTGTAATTCTGGTATCCATAGAATCCATCCGAGAAACGTATGGGAAAGTATGTTTACATGCATGAACTAAGTTTCGATAACCTCGAACTTTATGCATTATAGATACGGTGTGTTCATCAATTAAACTTTGGC
Source organism: Pseudanabaena sp. SOY_30_concoct_251 (assembly GCA_031388585.1). Lineage (GTDB taxonomy): Bacteria > Cyanobacteriota > Cyanobacteriia > Pseudanabaenales > Pseudanabaenaceae > PCC-6802. Next base: position 274 of record JANMRU010000175.1, read on the forward strand.
TACTGGCATTACAAATTAGATCATTGAAGGACTTGTCCTGTTCCAGTTTCGCAAATAAAATCCCCTCAAATATCGCCCCGCACATTAGCATGAAAGATAACCATGAAGCATTTTCAAAAGTAACTTCTGCTTCACGGTAGAAGTTCCCTAATCGTTCTTGTAGAGATGTATCCGTAACGAATGGAAAAAGAAGCTTGTATTCACGAATACCGTGGTAATGAATGATTAATTTGCAATCTAATTCTTCTAAAGAGTAGCTCGCAACAAAAGTTAGCTTATCATTCTGAATCGAGTCCTGGTTATCGGGGAAACAAGACATAGCCCCAAATTGTAGCGTAAAGTATTCAACTGCAAATGCTGCCAAAATCGGGATAGTGAACTCGTAAATGTGAACATTATCAGAGGGGCTTGTATGAACACAAGTTGGTGCTGAGATATCAAGATCGAAGATTGTGGACTTCATTTAGTCATTAGCTTAAGAAATTGAGTGTTTTCGAGGCAACCTTACCACCGAGGGCTAGCAGTCTAACTTACCTTTAGGTTGAACTAGTGGTAAGCAAATCGGCGGGTAGCTTTTTAAAGCTGGGACGCTCGTTTTCAATGTCTACAAATATGATGTCGCCATCACTAAATTCGCTGCGCAGGATGGATTTAGCGATTTGCGTTTCGATCTGGCGCTGGATAATGCGCTTGAGCGGACGTGCCCCATACACAGGATCGTAGCCAACTTCGGCAATAAAGTCTAAGGCAGCATCCGAGAACTTGAGCGTCATCCTGCGTTCGGCTAGCCTTTTCTCTAGTCGCTGTACCTGGAGTTTGACGATGCGACGCAACTCTTCACGGCGAAGTGAATGGAAGATAATCAATTCATCAATGCGATTGAGAAACTCAGGACGGAAACTACTTTGCATGGCCTCCATCACACGACTGCGCATTTCCTCGTATTTGGAATCATCGCCAGCTAGATCGAGAATATATTGCGAGCCGATGTTACTGGTCATGATAATCACGGCATTCTTGAAGTCCACCGTGCGTCCTTGCGAGTCCGTGACTCGGCCATCATCAAGGATTTGCAGCATGATGTTAAACACATCGGGATGGGCTTTTTCGATCTCGTCAAACAAAATAACGGCGTAGGGACGACGGCGAATCGCTTCGGTCAGTTGGCCGCCTTCTTCGTAGCCTACATAGCCAGGAGGCGCACCAACTAGACGAGAAACACTGTGTTTCTCCATGTACTCAGACATGTCAATGCGTACCATTGCTTCCTCGGTATCGAATAGATAGGCAGCGAGGGCTTTGGCTAGCTCGGTTTTGCCAACTCCAGTAGGGCCAAGAAAGATAAAGCTGGCGATCGGGCGGTTGGGATCGGCTAGTCCTGCGCGCGATCGCGCGATCGCATCGGCAACGGCAGTGACGGCTTCTTCCTGACCAATTACGCGCTTGTGCAGTTCATCTTCCAGGTACAACAGCTTTTCCTTCTCAGACTCAACCAGTTTGCTGACCGGAATCCCCGTCCATTTGGCGATAATTTCGGCAATATCTTCTTCGGTTACCTCTTCGCGCAGTAGCGATCGCCCTGAGATCTGGGCTTCCTTCAGGCGGTTTTCGGCTTCGTGTAATTGCCGTTGCAGGTCGGTAAGCTTGCCATACTTTAATTCGGCGGCACGATTGAGGTCATAGTCGCGCTCGGCTTGCTGAATTTCCAGATTAACGCGATCGATCTCTTCTTTGTGCTTGCGGACGCTGTCGATTACTTCTTTTTCTGACTGCCACTGGGCGGTAAGCGTGGATTGCTCGCCTTTAAGATCGCCGAGTTCTTTGCTAATCCGCTCTAGCCGCTCTTTCGATTCGCGATCGGTTTCCTTCTTCAGCGATAGGCGCTCCATCTCTAATTGCAGGATCTTGCGATCGATTTCGTCCAATTCCTCTGGCTTGGATGTAATCTCCATCTTTAGCTTGGCGGCTGCCTCATCCATCAGATCGATCGCTTTATCAGGTAAGAAGCGATCGCTAATGTAGCGGGTAGATAAAACCGCCGCAGCGACCAACGCATTATCCGCAATCCTCACGCCGTGATGCACTTCGTAACGCTCTTTGAGTCCGCGCAAAATCGAAATCGTATCCTCGACGCTAGGTTGATCGATATATACCTGTTGGAAACGGCGCTCTAGGGCGGCATCTTTTTCGATATATTTACGATACTCGTCCAGGGTAGTAGCACCAATACAACGTAGTTCGCCCCTTGCTAGCATGGGCTTGAGCAGGTTCCCCGCATCCATCGACCCTTGGGCTGCACCTGCGCCTACAACAGTGTGGATTTCGTCAATGAACAGAATAATTCGCCCTTGAGACTCCATCACCTCTTTAAGTACAGCCTTGAGGCGCTCCTCAAATTCACCCCTATACTTAGCACCAGCAATCAACGCCCCCATATCCAGGGCAATCAGTTTGCGATCGCGCAGTGATTCTGGTACATCTCCACTTAGGATACGCTGCGCTAATCCTTCCGCGATCGCGGTTTTGCCAACACCAGGTTCGCCGATCAGGACTGGGTTATTTTTGGTGCGCCGCGAAAGGATCTGGATCGTGCGACGAATTTCCTCATCTCGTCCGATTACCGGGTCAAGCCTACCTTCTCTAGCAAGTTCAGTCAGGTCGCGCCCATACTTCTCAAGGGCTTCATATTTCTGCTCTGGGCTTTGATCGCTCACTTTTTGATTCCCTCGGATTTGCTCGATAATTTTGCGAAGTTTGGTCTCATCCAATCCCATTTCCTGGAATAGCGACTTGCCGAAGCGATCGTCCTTTATATACCCCAGGACTAAATGTTCGATCGAGATGAAATCATCACCAAAAGCTTTGCGCTCCTGTTCAGAGCGATCTAAAAGGCTATCTAAACTGCGCCCCAGATATACAGCTGTATTACTACCCGCAACTTTTGCTTGACGACCAATAAACTCATCGGTGCGATCCCTCAGCCGTTGCAAACTGATCCCAGCCTTATTAAAAATACTAGTAGCAAGACCTTCCTCTTCTAGGAGCGACTTCATTAAGTGCTCGCTTTCAATCTGCTGTTGCTGAGCCGCCTTGACTACCTCTGGCGTGCGCACGATCGCTGCCCAGGCTTTTTCGGTAAATTGATTAGGGTTAGTTGGCTGCATAGTTGCATCCTCGGTTTCTATGCTGGATTGGTAATATCTTAGGTTCTTCTCATCCTGAGCGCGGATCGGTTCTACTTTATCTGCAGGTACGCCTTCCCGTACAACCAGATTAGCGCCAAGGTTTATATCGTTTGCGATCGCTCTATCTTGTTTCGAGAGGAGGAAGGAAGGTTGAATTTATCGGAGCGCATGAGTATGATTACCTAGGCTGTGTATTGTCTTCAGGGATTATGAAGAAATAGTTAAGCGATCCCCATATTTTTCTTTTTTCAGTGAGAATATTAATTATTGAATCGAGACCAGCTTATATAAAGGTCTTGACTATTGAAATCAAATTTAACATTCATCTGAGATGCGTGGCATCAGTTACCTTTTGGTTCTGATGTCATCATTTTTTCTAGGGCAATTTAGAATTTTTTAATATTTTGGCTATGGATTGTGCGAGCCATGTTGGATGTGAATAGCACGATCGCAGGTTATGCGCAGGGTCATTTTCTAATGGCTGAATCAGAAGATGACCCTTTGGGCTGGTTTTACACCTACGAACGGACGCTGATCCCACTAGATAATCGGTTTCGCTACCCGCGATCTCTACAACGAGCGATCAATCAAAATCGGTTTACGGTCAAAATTAATAGTGCCTTTGACTTGGTGGTAGATCTCTGTGCCAACCGCGAAACCACATGGATCTCAGAAGATTTGAAGCAGATATACCACGCACTCAACCGAGCCGGTTGGGCGTTTAGCTTTGAAACATGGCAGGGATCTCAACTGGCGGGCGGAATTCTAGGTATTGCGATCGCTGGGGCATTTATTGGCGAGTCCATGTTTTACTGTATTCCTGAAGCCTCAAAAGTAGCCATGGTTATGTTGGTTCAGCATTTAAGAGCAAAGGAATATGTCTTATTTGATGCCCAAATGATGAACCCACACCTCTCAAGATTTGGTGCCTATGAGGTAGAAGATCGCGAATACCAAGTTCTTTTACAGCGCGCCCTCAGCCAGCCGTGCTCATTTATTTAAGCGGCAGAAACGCGAGAATAGTGACCGATTTTGCAAGCAAAGCGTGACACTCAATAGCTTTCCTCCGCCTGCACCGAGGTACCTGCTTCTTGCTTCTCCTCAGTTAAGATCAAATTTTTACATAGGTCACCTAACCCTATACGATAGATGTAAGGCCACCCGCCATTTGCTTCTATATCTTGAAGTAAGTCAAATAAACCGTGACGAGTATCAGGCAGAGCAGGTTGGAAGAGATTTTCACAGATCTCGTTATGCAACTTTTCTAGGGTTCGCAGAATGCCTAGTAGCTGCATGGGGTCTCCTTTATAATTTTGTGCTAGCGATCGCAGTCGTTCAGACATAGCGTTCAGCTCTAGGGAATCGCTTCGCTCAAATTGCTCCAAAACAGTGTCCTCGTGCGCGTTAATATGATGATTGGAATTTTTATTGTCAACCAGTCTAGATCTATAAAGTCTTAACAATGGTTTATTTCAGATTTACCGGGTATTAATCAAGAGGTTAATTATGAAACATCACTATTTTATTAGAGTTATTTTAGTTTTCTGTATCAGCCTATTTACATTTGTCATGGGCGGCAATGCGATCGCTGGCGAGCGTAATGATGGCCTCACCTACGAACAAATTTTAGGCACAGGCTTAGCGAATGTTTGCCCCCAAGTTGTAGGCAGTACTCGCGGTCGCGGGTTGATTCCGATGGAACCAGGCCAAACCCTACAAATCACAGAACTGTGCATACAACCCACTGAGTTTTATGTTAAAGAAGAATCTTCTAATAAGCGTAAAGCAGCTGAATATGTGCCGTCTAAATTGGTAACTCGTGCTACATCTAGTCTTGATTATGTCAAAGCTGATGTAACACTCCAAAGCGATGGGACTCTTACCCTTGAAGAAAAAGAAGGTTTAGATTACCAACCCATCACAGTTCAAATGCCTGGTGGCGAGCGCATCGCTATCCTATTTACCATTAAGGGCTATAAAGCTAAGAGTCAACCTGGCCTTACTGGCATCAGCACTTCCGCTGACTTCAATGGCACAACTGAGGTGCCGACCTATCGTGGACCTAGTTTCATCGATCCTAAAGGACGGGGCTTATCCATTGGGTATGATGCGGCTGAAGCATTACCTGGTAAGCGCGACACCTATGAAAAGAGCACCAAGAACGATACTACCTACAAGGGTGATATGTCTTTGCAAATTTCTAAATTAAGTACCGAAACAAGAGAAATTGCTGGCACCTTTGAGTGCGAACAATTCTCTGGTACTGACCTTGGTGCGGTTGAACCCCATGAAGTCAAGATTCGTGGTGTCTTTTATGGCAAAGTGAGCTAGTCATTCAGGCGATCGCCACAATTTAAAGCTAATTCAAGCTAATTCAAAAGTTTGCCGTACCCATTGGGTACGGCAAACTTTTTTTGGGGAATACTTAATCCTGCCAGGTCGAGACAGATCGCAAGATCGAGGGGATCTCCTCTTGTTCAGGCGGAAATTCTAAAGTTGTTTCGCTTAAATACAAATAACCTGACTCGCGAAATGCCATTAACAGGCGTGCTAGGGCAAACCATACCTCAGATTCGTATTCCCAGTCGCGATCGCGACTAGCTCGGCCAGCGATAGACTTTAATGCCCAAAAGTAGCTATTTCTGACCATAGAACCACCCTTTTTGTAGTTGGGTAGGTCTTCGCGATCGACAAATACTATTTCGTTTTCTAACTTTGCCCGCATCCAGGTTCGATCTATAGCAATCAGCTTTGGTTTATTTAGGGGGAAGGGATTCGGGGCGCAGACCCCACATCCCCAAGTAGCAATTCAGAAAGGCTTGCTACGATGTACTTGAGTGGTTAGCTTACCAGCTGCGTCCGTTTACTTGTCTACCGATCGACGAATTGATGGGTAAATTACTAATCGCAATAGGTAAAGTTCGCGCATCAGAGGGAGCTGCCTTAGACTCCAAAGTATCAGAGTCGCGCAATACCATCTCCCGAATTAGTCTCGCTAAGGCGCGTTGCGCTAACTGACTCATAACATGGCGACCCATGGCCTGCGTTTCTGGCTTCATTAAGATGCGTCCCGCGATCGGCACAATCTCTAGGGGTTGTAGTTGCCGATCCTGCTGCAAAATTGTCCAGATTGCGCTCAGGTGCTCCAAGCTGGTATCGTCGGGTATCTGAGATGCTACAGATTTTTTGATATTAACTCTGCTACTGAAGGATTTTGGTAGTCTTTGGATGGCAACTGTTTCAATTCCCTTAACCATCTCATCAACCAGGCGATCGCGCATATACTCACCGCGCTCGGAAAGCAAGAAATCTGTGACTTGATCGATGGTCTCGCGCAGATCGTATTCCTGGTTAGATTTGGCGTTGCGAAGCAGATTTTCCAAACGAGTCCAGCGGAAGGAACCCTCACTAAATAGCAAATCTTTGAGGGCATCGCGCAGTTCGGGTGTGCGATCGGTCAAAATGCGATTGGCAACGTAGGGATAGGCCAAACTCAGTACTTTGAAATTAGGATCTACTGATAGAGCAATCCCCTCTAAAGTCACCAGGGATCTAATGATCATGGCATAGTAGGCAGGCACCTCAAAGGGGTAGTCATACATGATTTGAGAGAGCTGATCGGTAATATTTTTGAAATTCAGCTCCGCTACACCTGCTCCCAAAGCCTCATTAAAAACACCTGCTAAAGCTGGTGTAATCGCCTCAAGATCGACACTAGGATCTAAAAAACCTAGCCGCACATAGTCTTTAGCTAAAGCCCCAAAATCACGGTTTACTAAATGCACGATTGACTCAATTAAGCCATAGCGTTGCTCAGGTTCTACATAACTCATCATGCCAAAGTCAAGGTAAGCTAATTTGCCATCATTCCTGACTAAAAGATTGCCAGGATGAGGATCGGCGTGGAAAAACCCGCGATCTAGTAGCTGACGCAGCGAGCATTCTACTCCCAACCCAATGATCTGGCGGCTATCAAGGCCTTGCGCTTTAATTTTTTCCAGTTCTGTGAGTTTTACCCCTTCCACCCATTCCATGGTCAGAACTCGCTTCGCGGTGAACTGCCAGTAAATCTGCGGTACGTATATGCCTTCCTGTTGACCGTAATACTGCGCAAACTTTTCTGCATTCTTGCCCTCAAGCGTATAGTCCATTTCCTCAAAAATGCGGCTAGCAAACTGATCTAAGATCGCCACCAGATTGCTGCGAATAAATCGAAAATTTTGTTTTGCCCAAGCCGATAGACCACGCAAAATGTACATGTCCAGCGCAATACCCTCAGCTATATCTGGCCGCTGCACCTTGATTGCTACCTTTTCGCCTGTGGGCAGTTTTCCTTTGTACACCTGTCCCAGGGAAGCCGCCGCGATCGGATTAGCTGAAATTTCTGCATAGATTTCAGATGGCTCTGCACCTAACTCCTCACGGATCAGTTGAAATGCTATGTCATTTGGGAAGGCTGGTAATTGATCTTGCAACTGTGCCAATTCGTCCATATAGACCGGTGGCACAATATCAGGACGGGTCGATAGCGCTTGACCAATCTTAATAAATGCAGGCCCAAGTTTTGTCAGTAGCTTTCGGATCGCAATTGCTTGTTTCTTTGCCATTTTTAGCGATCGCCCTGTTTTTCGATCCCACCACATGCCTAAGTACAACAAAAACAGAGGAATTAAGATGCCAAAAAAACGCCACCACACTCGCAGAGGCAGACGTTGGTAATGAGTAGCGATCGCCTCCGCATCATAGCGGTCTAGCTGGAGTGCAGAGTTTTTGGCAGCAGGCATAAAGTTCACAATTGCATTTACAGAATATTTTAACTATTGAATGGCAGCTACAGCTTATATCTCAGGATAGACATGCGGATTTGGTTACATACTAAGTCGACAGCCCACAACGCAAAGTATCTTAAAAAGTCGAGATGGAATGAGCAAAATCTGCAAATGAATGGGTAAGTTGTTCTAGTGATGAGAGCCAACCAATCTCCACTGCGTTCTACCCATATTTCTGATTTGGGAGAGTCATTGGAATCTTGAGGCACATAAAAACAAGATGTTCGATCAGAGGAAAATGACATGAATTTAAGATTTCGGCAGTTATTAATAAGGCAGGTTCTCAGCCATTTCAACATCAAACGAGAGCAGGGGAGATCGGGAGGATTTACTCTGATTGAGTTGTTAGTTGTAATCATCATTGTTGGCGTGCTATCGGCGATCGCCCTACCTAGTTTTTTAAATCAAACTACCAAAGCTAGACAGGCAGAAGCAAAGTCTTATATTGGAGCACTTAACAAAGGTCAGCACGCCTACTACTCTGAAAAGTTGATTTTTACAGACAATATTAATGGACTTGGTATTGGGCTCTCAGCAAATACCCAAAACTATCTATATATTGCAGAGGGAAATCCAGCTCTACTGACCACTAGAATTACAAATAAGGCAGTTTCCCGTAAAATAGCAGTCAAGTCATATGTTGGAGTTGTGGTTATGGTAAATACTACAAATGAAGCAGTGATTAAATATATGTTGTGTAACTCCAATAACCCTAACCATATTGTTGGTGGTACTGCCATCCCTAATGGCGACATCGTTGCGAATGAACCAATATGTCCAACGCCCGGATTTTCTCTTGAAGAGTAATTGTTCTAGCTAAAAGTGGTGAGCATCTACAAAGGAATCACTATAGTTCCTCGCTATGCTTTTATAGGTATTTAGTAATAAGCATAGAAAATTCATGGCGCGGCGTCACGCATCCCCTCGGGAATCGCCTAAAGGATTTGGCCAAGATTTGGGCAAATGCAAATCAACAGCGGTTAGTCTGTGCGCAATTGTGAAGAATGAGTCGCACCGCATTGCTGACTGTTTGGATAGTGCTAAAGATTTTGTCGATGAAGCGATCATCGTCGATACCGGTTCAACTGACGATACGATCGCGATCGCAAAAAAATCTGGTGCAAAGGTTTTTAAGTTTGAGTGGTGTGATGACTTCGCTGCTGCACGCAACTACGCACTCAGCCATGCGACTGGCAACTGGATTTTAGTATTGGATGCGGATGAAAAACTTGAGCCAGAGGCCAAACCCGCTCTCCACCAGATTGTGAAACAACCAGAATGTATAGCAGCTAACCTTGTGCGACAGGAAATCGGTGCGCAGCAATCGCCATATTCTCTTGTCTCTCGTTTATTTCGTCGCAGAAAAGATATTAACTTCTGCGGCTATTACCATGAGTCTATTGACGATAGCATTGCCAAGATTTGTCACCAGGAACCAAGCTGGAAAGTTTTTACAATTCCAGGAGTAAGTATTCAGCACTATGGCTACTCAAACAGTGAAATTAGTCTAAAGGGTAAGCACGAGTTAGCCTTACGGCTCATGCACAAACATCTGGATCGATTCCCCAGCGATGCCTATATGTGCAGCAAACTGGGTGCCTTATATGTCGAGAGCGGCGATCTGGAGCGGGGCATGGCCTTACTGGAGCGCGGCATTGATATTCTGGGCCGAGGTAGTAATCTTCAGACCCAATCTCAGATCGAATTTGAGTTGTACTATCATACGGCGATCGCCCACACTCAGAAATCGCAGTGGCAGCTAGCCCTAAATTTTTACCAACAATCTCTGGGACTGGATGTACCAGAAATAGTCAAATTACCTGCCCTCAATAACCTGGGAAATCTGTGGCAGGCGCAAGGAGATAGCAAGAGCGCGATCGCCGTCTACCAGCGAGTGACAGATATTGCCCCCAATTTTGCCAAGGGTTTCTATAATCTTGGTATTGCACTCAAAGCTTCAGGTCAACTCCAGCAAGCTGTAGATGCTTACGATCGAGCGCTCGCAATCGATCCAGAATATGCTGATGCCTATCAAAATCTTGGTGTAGCGCTCATACATTCTGGCCAGATTCAGCAGGCGATCGCGGCATTTACTAGCGCAATTAAGTATCATGAACAGCAGAATAACCCCGAACGTGCTCAGGCAATTCGAGCTGGCATCAGGGATTTGGGGCTAGTATAGTTAAGATTCAATCCTAATCTTGAACATTTAAGGAGGCTTTAATATGGCAGTTAAAAAGCAATTTGCAAGTTTTGAAGAAATGATTGAAGGATCGGAACTGCCACTTTTGGTTGATTTTTATGCGCCTTGGTGTGGCCCCTGTCAAATTATGGCTGGCATCCTAGAACAAGTCAGCGCCAAAGTACAGGATAAAGCCCATGTGGTCAAAATCAACACCGATAACTATCCAGCTCTGGCCACCCAATATCGTGTTAGCGCATTGCCCACACTGGTAATTTTTAAAGATGGGCAACCAGTGGATCGCATTGAGGGTGTTCTCCCCGCCGATCAGCTATACGATCGCCTAACCTCCTGGATATAAACTTGGGGGGTATTAGGGGGCATCAAGAATTGTCAATTGCTGGCCAGCTAGTGTTCCTAACCCCTTGATTTTGAAGGATTTGCGGTGCTGATCTGAGTACCCCAAGCTTAAAATTGCAGCCTTGTGCTTTGATGTTCCGTAACCTTTGTTGCTAGCTAGATCGTAACCAGGATAACGATCTGCTAGCTCTGCCATCAGGCGATCGCGCCATACCTTTGCCACAATGCTAGCCGCGGCGATCGATAGGCATTTAGAGTCCCCTTTGACCACAGTCATCTGCGGTAAAGGTGAAATTAACCGAAAGCGCAGTGGCTGATTACCGTCAATCAAACAATGGTTAGGTTTGACTGTCAGAGCGTCCAGCGATCGCTCCATCGCCAAAAGGCTAGCCTCCAGAATATCAGTGCGATCGATCTCAGCAACAGTTGCTACACCCACCTGGCAATCGACTGCGACATTTCGAATTAAAGAATCCAACAATGCCCGACGCTGGGGTGAAAGCTGCTTGCTATCAGTAACGCCAGCCTCGTGTAAAGCAGCTAAGCAATCTGGCGGCAGAATTACAGAGGCTGCTACCACCACCCCAAATAACGCTCCCCTGCCAACTTCATCGACACCGGCGACTGGATGGTGCTTTAATTCAAATTCCCGAAAATTAGAGCCATTCAAGCTAAATTAAGATATTACACAAATTAATGTTAACCTACGGCTCAACGTGCTTAATTTAGGACTGAAGTCGCAGTTCTAAATTAAGCACAGCCAACGCCTCGATCGTTAGGATGAATTTTAATTGGAGGGTGCGGGGGGAATGCCCCCCACGAAGGGGTTAAACTCCTTCACGCCGTTCCATACATACCTAATTGACGACAGCTATAAAAGCAAAAAGCTGAAGTTTCCCAGGCAAACTACTGAGTAAATTAATGCAAGGAAATCTCAGAGAGATAGATGTAAATAGTCTGCTAAAGCTCATAGAGTTCGGCCAACGTACGGGGGAACTATTAGTTGAGTCCAGCACAGGGAAATTCTGGTTTATTTTCTTTCGCAATGGTCAGATTATCTACTCTACAGACCCCGATAGCAATTTAAACAGACTCAGAGACTATTTGTACGGTTTCAGCCTCGAAAGTAGCTTGGAGCGAGTAGTTACATCCAAACTTGGCATTAATGTCCTGGAGTACGGTCAAATTTGGGCTTTACTAGAGTCGAGCATCTTAACTCCCCTCCAGGCAAGCAAAATCATTCATGGCATGACGATTGAAGTTCTATTTGACATACTTAGTCTCTGCCAAGGAACTTTTGCATTTCAAACAGGGCCAGCCCTTTCACCACAGTTAACCACCCTAAAGTTTTCGTTGCTATCAGGCATTGTGTTCAGACAGTTACAAGCTTGGAAACAGTTTTTCCCGCTGATTCAGTCACCAGACCAATGCCCAGTAATCTTGAAAAGTGGCAATATTCCACCTTCGCTACAAAATATCAGTCGATGGCTTGATGGCAAAACATCAATTAGACAACTAGCACGCTACTCTAGGAAAAGTATATTTGCGATCGCCAAATCGATCTACACCTCAATAGAGGCAGGAAGTGCGAGTATGGTGACAGTACGAGCCGTTACCCCTACCAGGCTAAAGCACGAAGCTCCCCGCGTAGTGTGTATCGATGACAGTATGACGATTTGCCGTGCTGTGGAGTATATTCTCCATAACGATGGTTACCAGGTTACTGCCATTTCTAATCCCGTCAAAGCCCTCAGCCTCGTATTTCAACTCAAGCCAAACCTCATACTATGTGATATAGCGATGCCAGAGCTAGATGGCTACGAATTATGCGCAATGCTAAGAAAGTCTAGTACATTTCACCGTACCCCTATTGTTATGCTTACTGGTAAAGATGGGTATATTGATCGAGTCAAGGCACGCATAGTTGGAGCGACTGAGTACCTAACCAAACCTTTTGGAGAAAAAGAACTATTAACAACAGTGGAAAAATATTTAGGTCTTAGCAATACCAATTCTACAAACACTAGCAATAGCGATCTTGACATCTATCAATAATCTGCTAAAAATCTGCTAAAAGTGTATGTAATTATAGCAATCAGTTTTTATTTGTTTAGAGGGGTTCTACCCCTTCGTGGGGTGCAGCCCCCACACCCCCAACTTGCAATTCATATAGGATTGCTATAAGAGATAAAGATGCCTGCAACTAATCACGAGGAAATTGGGATGGTACAACCAAAATGAGTAAGGTTTTAGTAGTTGAAGATAGCCCACCACAAAGGGAAATGATCTCAGCATTACTGACAGGCATCGGTCTGGCCGTAACTTCGGCAGGTGATGGGGTAGAAGCGTTAGAGCAAATGAAAAACTCTCGCCCAGACATTGTGGTACTCGATATTGTCATGCCACGCATGAATGGATACGAGCTTTGTCGGCGCATTAAGACCGATCCTAAGACTCAGGAAGTACCTGTTGTGATGTGCTCTACAAAAGGAGAAGAATTTGATCGTTATTGGGGCATGAGACAGGGAGCAGACGCATACATTGCTAAGCCATTTCAGCCACAAGAATTAGTCGGCACAGTCAAGCAATTGTTGAGAAAAAGTTAAGAACCTCAACCCTGTTGATTATTTGACTTCTGTTAGATACTATCAGTAGTCTAAGACGGAGATTGATTTTGACCAAAGGCAGCAATTCAGGCAAAATTTCAAGCAATATTTTGAGGTGGTAGTTCCAAGTTATGGTGGGGAATGAAGACTTCTTACCGATATCTGACCAGGATAGGGTAACCGATTTACAAGGAGAGCTTGAAGCCCCCGAGGGTGAGCTTTACTTGCGTTTCTTCGTAGGTGCTGGGATGGAGTTTGCTCTCCCTGCTACAGGAATTAAAGAGGTGCTGGAATATGCCCCTGATCGAATTAACCCTATGCCAAATGTTTCCCCTCTTCTTATAGGTACTGTTAATATCAGAGGAAGGGTAGTTTGGGTTGGCGATCTCGGTCAATTCTTAGGTAATACCGCAGCCGTCAATACGGATCGATCCGAAGTATCTATAATTGCAGTTGAAGACCAGGGCTTGATGTTAGGCTTAGCCATCGAGAACATTGGCATGATGACATGGCTAGACCCTGATCGTCTTAGGGTTTCCAGAAACAATTTAGACAGTATGGCTCCGTTTGTGAAGGGAGAGTGGTTGCTAGAACCAGAAAACATTCCGCTAAAACTTCTGGATCAAGTAAATATTTTACGTTCAGCGCGATGGGCATCATAAAGATTTAGTGGACAGCACGGTCAGGTATAGATTGGGAGAAAGCAATGGCATCTAGCATCCAAAATCAACAAGAGTACGAAAAGGCATCCTTGGCATACATGCAAGGAGACTATCGCAAAGCGATCGATATCACAAATCAGCTAGTTAAAGAATATCCAGATAATCCTACTTATCACCTTTTACATGGACATGTAAATCTGGTTTTAAATCATTACCAGGATGCAATTAAAGAGTATCAGAAAGTTCTTGGCCTTACAGAAGACGTAACTGTCATAGATAATGCTACCTGGGGTATGGATAATGCCACAGCCAGACTCAATCAGAGCATTGATGACAACGCCATAGACCAGTACTACGAGAGCGAATCAGCTGATTCAGGAGCCTACAATAGTTCTGTATCCAACCAATCTGCTGTCGGAACTGGGACAAATAGAACAGATACTCCTTTTGCTCTGGAAGATTTAGGAGAACTTGACGATCCGTTTATGTTTGGACAGGATCAGTACTCTTCGGCCCCGACCAACTTGCAAGGCAGCAAGGTTACAAATCTCCAGCCAGGAAATGGTATGGGCGGTAACCCTAATAGGGCAAATAATGCCACTAGCGGGGACTTTGATGTGCCTGACGATCTTGGAGACATCGACGACTTCAGCTTGGATCGCCTTGATGAAATCGTCAATGCATCTGGTTTAGAGGATTTCGGGTACTCAAATAAGGTCACTCACATGGTCAGTTCCCAGAAGACAGATGAGGAACCCAGCGATCGCGGTAATGATTCTGATTTAGTCTTCATGGATGAATTTGACAATTTTGACGATGTAGCAGGTTTCCCAGGCTCCTCATTTGATGATTCCGATGCCACTCAAATGGTGACAAGTGCTGACATGGGAGACTTCAGCTCTGACGAATTTGATACCGCATTCAGCATAGTTGATGATAGTAATGAAACCTCTCCTCAACTCTCTATATCTGGGTTTGCTGGTGGTGAAGATGATACGGATGCTGAACTATTGGGGCTCTCAGTTACGCCTAGACCAGTTGCCACTTTTAATAAAACACAAACTGGAGAAGCACCAAAAAAAATTGAAGCAGTAGGGCAGGGTCCTTTGTCGTTTTTTGACAATATGCCGTTGCGGGCAAAAACCTTGACCATGGCAATTGCCGCAGGACTTGCAGGCGCGATCGCCGCAGGCGCAGTTACCACAAGCGCCGTAAATAATGCGATCTCCTCAACCCAAAAACAGGTAAGCAAGCCGGAGTTAGTCACGGAACTTAGGAATAATGGGGGGTTAATAGCATTAGCAGCAGCACTTGCCAGCGGCAGTGTAGCTGCATTAGTTGGTATGCATATGTCCAAGACTATTAAACGCTCTACTGACAACCTCCAGTCTCAGATCGAATTAGTGATACGGGGCGAAATGAACCCGCTAGCGACAGTCTATACGGAAGACGATTTTGGTAAACTTTCCAGCAGTTTCAACCAAATGACTCAGTCTATTCTGGCTAGTACTACCGAAGCCCAGCGTAAAGCTGAAGAGCAGGAACAAGCTAAGGAGGATCTACAACGCCAGGTTATTAGACTCCTGGATGACGTAGAAGGCGCAGCTCGCGGTGACCTTACCGTGCAGGCAGAGGTAACAGCAGATGTATTAGGCGCTGTAGCTGATTCGTTTAACCTTACTATTCAAAACCTGCGAGAAATTGTATTCCAAGTTAAAGTAGCAGCCAAGCAGGTGAGTGAAGGCTCCAGAGAGAATGAGAGCTTTGCCCGCAGTTTGTCCTCCGATGCACTACGCCAAGCTGAAGAGCTAAGTGTCACCTTAAATTCCGTGCAAATGATGACGGAATCAATTCAACGTGTAGCAGAAAGCGCTAGAGAGGCGGAGCAAGTGGCCAAGCTGGCATCTCAAACTGCAATTAAAGGTGGTGAGGCTGTAGAACTTACTGTGACTGGGATTATGGAGATCCGCAATACTGTGGCCGAAACCACCCGCAAAGTAAAACGGTTGGGTGAGTCTTCCCAAGAAATCTCTAAGATTGTTGGTGTTATTTCTCAGATTGCGTCAAGAACCAACCTGTTAGCGCTGAACGCCAGTATTGAAGCTGCAAGAGCTGGTGAAGCAGGTAGAGGCTTCGCGATCGTTGCAGACGAAGTTAGACAGCTTGCCGATAGAGCCGCGAAAGCATCCAAAGAAATTGAGCAGATTGTATTGCAAATCCAAAGCGAGACTAGTACAGTGCAACAGGCGATGGATGTGGGTACACAGCAGGTAATTGATGGTACGAAGAAAGCGGAACAAGCAAGGCAATCCCTTACTGAAATTATTCAGGTATCTCAGCGGATTGATACGCTCGTTCGCTCCATTACCGAAGACACGATCAAGCAAACTGAAACATCTCGAACTGTCGCGCAAGTTATGCAATCAGTTGAATTAACAGCGCAAGAGACATCTCAAGAATCGCAGCGAGTTTCAGCATCGCTGCAAAATCTTGTTGGTGTAGCAAGAGGTTTGCAAGAGTCGGTAGAGCGCTTCCGTGTTGAGGCCGATAAGCCAGGAGGTACTAGATCTTAACTGGGATGCAAGTTGAGCACAAGTCGATCCTCCCACATCTGTTACGAAGATTGTTTACTCCAAAATTATTAATTCTAATTTGAGATGAGCCTGCCATGACTTCAGAACAACAACAGCAGCGAATAATGACCTACTTCATTGAGGAGGCTCAAGAGCACCTTCAAACGATTGAGCAGGGAGTTTTAGATCTTCAAAACGTACTAGCTGATGTGGAGAGAGTTAATGAACTGTTTCGTGCTGCGCACTCGATTAAAGGAGGAGCAGCAATGCTCGACCTTGGTAGCATCCAGCGCATATCTCATCGGTTAGAGGACTACTTCAAAATCCTTAAGGATAACTCCAGTGTAGAAGTAGACGAAAAACTAAAGAGTCTTCTTTTAGGTGGCTGCGATCGCCTACAGGAACTCCTGGACTACCTGCAGGAAAATTATTCAATTGCGCAAGAACTTGGAGAAGCAAAAGTTGCGGAAGTTGAACCATTATTTTCTGAGCTTGAATCACATCTCAATGGCCTAGTTGCGAATATCACACAGGTAGATAATACAATGTTGAGGGAACGGCGAACTGAAAGACTTGCCTATGACGATTTGATGGCAGATTTCCAAGGAGGTGTCGCATATGAACTCAGGAACTTGTTAGAGATTTTCAAGCAAGAAGACACTCAAAGCACGAGGCAGGAGCTAAGAGACATTTGCGATCGCCTATTGGAGCGAGGAGGGGAGCTTGGAGGGAGCAATTGGCACAACCTGATCGCAACTTCAAAGCGAGCCATTTCATCAAGTGCTAATCCATACTTGTCGCTCGCACAGGTAATAATTAGAGATGTCAGACAAGCTCAGGATCTAGTTCTGGCACAGAGAGACCAAGAGATATCTATTTCAGAGCAACTGCAGACACTTGCTGCCACTCAAGAAGATATTTCGAACGAATATCTAGGTAGTATTGCCAATCAAGCAGAAGACGACGAGTTTCTAGGATTGGAAATAGAAAGTGCAGAGCTAAGTGACGATTTTGAGTTCGAACCTTTAGAACTAAGTACTGATTTGGGTAATGAACTCGAAGCGATCGGTGCAGATACAAATTTTGACTGGGATCCTGTCGGATCTGACATGTTTAAAGGCGAAGAATACAGCCTAGATGGGGAATTTGATACTAGCGAAGTAACAGATGCCTACAATCTGGAGCTAGATATAAATGTTCCAATTAGCGACTTTGAAGCGACATCAAACTTTGACGTTGAGTTCGAATTTAATGATGGCTTGATGGACAATGAGGTTTTTGATGCCGATCTAGAAGGGGCTGAAACTGTCTTTACAGAAGAACTCGATATGGATATAGCTTCTGCTCAAGATTTCGAAGCAGAAGGTCTGGAAGTCATCGATAACAACAATCCAATTTTTGATGCCGAAATTGACACTTTTGATATGGATCCAAGCCTAGATGATTTAGATCTAGGAGAGGGAAATGAATGGGAACAAGATGAAAGTATAGATATGTTTGCAGCTGTTTCTACGGTTGATGACGAGACAGGCATGACAGCACAGAATGGCGATCTGTTTGCACTTACTGAAGAAGTAGGAACATTGGATACAGATTTTGTCTTTGTCCCTGAAGAGGATGTTTTTACAGATTCATTTTCCACAGACGCTAGTTTAGATGACGAACTTAGCCTCAATCTAGAATCATTAGATTTGCTAGATAATGATTTATTCGGTCATTCCGATCCCGAATCTCTTGAAGTAGAGTTCAACTCTGGGTTTGATCGCACCGAAGAGATGTTCGCCAATGAGCAAGAAGATTTACAACGTATCGATACAAATGAGGAACAGGATTTCAGCGATCGCACAACATTTTCAAGCAATGAAGTATCTTGGCAAGAATCCCCTAACTTAGATGACGTAGCCATTAATACTGTAGAAGAATTCGTTGGGGTAGATTCCTATCCATCTTTTGAAGAAGTAAACGAGCAAGCAACTCTCCCTAATGATGACACTGAAAATCCGACGGCAAGCTTCAACATAGCAAGCGGGATTACTACTGATGTAGACATAGTATTGCCAACGTTAACCGAGGAAAGCATTCCGAAAACTGAAAATAGTCTTCCAGATAACGTTTTAACTATCGCAAGCTCATCAGTGCCTGTAGTAAATTTAGCCGAAAAGTCCGACGACGATTTGTCGGAAGTTTTTGCAGTAGATGAACTTTTTGAGCTTGAAGCCCTTGGATTCGATCTTGATGATGCGGAAGAAGAAGACAACTTCAGCACCCAAGGTCTTGCAGCAGCCGATCCGATGTACACTTTATCATCCGCTGAAGCCCCAGAATTAACCCAGGCTCAGGAATTCCCAGACAGCAGTATGGGCATGTCTGATTTCTTTGACGAAGAAGTGAATGAACTTCTCGCTCCAGTTATTGAAAGCAACCCTGAAAGTATACGTAGCGATCTCTCGGCTTCGACCAGTGATATGTCCATTACTGACCCAAATCCTGGAGAAGATTTCCTCCAATTAGCGGATTTGGTCTCTGAAGGAAATGTTTCCGACCTTAACCCAGGGACACAACTTACTGAAGGCTCTCCAGGAATAACTTTGGATGAGATTCTCGAAAATCAGGGTGATTTGAGCTTTCAGAGCGATCTGGTTATGGATCTCGAGACATCCGATTTGTTCGCTGTCCAGGATAATGATGCAAGCGAAATTGAATCAGGCAATGCTCTCGATGATATGAGTTCCCTTCCCCAAGAAAGTGAAGATTTTTTGGATCTCTTTGCATTTACTGAAACACCAGAATCTACAAGTGCACAGCCTTCTTCTTCTGGAGAGCATCAGCAGGAAATAATGCCTCCACAGGAGGAGGATGCATCTGTACTAGACGATTTGATGCTCGATGATACCACCGAGTCTAATGGCAGCGATGTTGATTTGGACAAACTTTTCTCTGACTCCGATAGCTCCCTAAGAATCTCTACCCAACAAGACGTGGAGAATAGTGGTGCGGAAGTACTCGCTTTTGAAGCTCTTGATATTTCGCAAGATCTAGGTCAAGACACAAGCTTTGCTGACTTTAACGAACTATTGGATTTAGGGTTTGATTCGAATGAATCCTTAAGCATAGAGGAGATGGAATCATCTCCCCAGGAGACTAATGTAACTGAAACTAGCGATCGTAAAAGCGAGGAAATACTTGGCTTTGAAACTTTAAATATTTCGCAGGATATTGAGCTCGACACCAATTTTTCTGACTTTAATGAATTACTCGATCTAGGATTTGAGTCTAATGAGACTGCTGCTGCAGAGGAAATCCAAACAGGCGCGAAAGAGAATATTCAAGAGCCTTACGAACAGTCAATTGCCAACGGTACAAATGAGTCGCAAGTCGAGTCGGATCGCCCTAGTGAAGTTGCGGCAATCGTTAAGGATATTACCGATTTATCGCAATCTCAGGAAACTCATTTTGAGGGAGAAGATGCTACGATAACGGCGTTTCTTGGTGATATTGAAGATCATATAAAGCCTGATTTTCTCGATTATGTAGAGTCAAATACTCTACTTCAGGAAAAAGGTGAATTTGTGGGGACTACTGACTTCTTAATAGAATCTGCTGTTGAAGCTAACAATGTCGAGCCTCACGAGACACTGATCTCAGAAAGTCTCTTAGAGAACATAAATTTAGATGAATCTGCTTCGCCTATTAATACAGCACCATCGGAAGTCATCCCAAATGATGTTGTTCGGTCAGTTTGGGGGAATTCCCCAGAAGACAACATAAGCGAGCCTTCATCTCATTCTCCAATAGAAGAGGCCGTGCAAGTACCCACCAATTTGCCGCCAAGAGAAGTTCAAGAAATTGATCGTATCGGTGAAGATGAGTTTCATTTAGAGGATTTGCTTGCACAAGTTAATCAAGCCGATCAGCGATCGCTTGATGAAATGATTTCTGAAGCTTCATTTAGTGATTCTGCACTCCAAGAGTTTGACACAGAAAGTTCGGATTTCAACAAAGACTTTAAGGGCTTTAATACCACTGACTTCTCTGATTTATCTGATACATCCGATCTTGACGATGAATTCAGTAGTATTTTGGGCTTTATTGAAAAAGAGTCTGACCTTTCAGATTTAGGGAATGAAACTGATGAATTTTCAGAAGTTTTTGGACTAACTGACCTTGATTTCCCTGAGTCTGACTCAGAAAGTGATGACGGTGGTGGAGGGGTGAAAAATCCAAAAGATAAGCAGCCCGATCCAAAGAGTCCTAATGATAACGACAGCGATCCCACATCAGGTAATGTCGGTGAGGAGCGAGATGGCGGACAGGATACATCTAGTGATGCTTCATGGAGAGACATCAATGAAGTTCGCGAAGATTTACCGAGCAACTTTAATACACAAGGCAGTACTATTTCGACTACCGACAATAGTACGTCTGCAACTTCAGTCCAAAATCTGACTCCTCTAGCGAGTGAGGATAATTCAGAGGGCTTGGAATTTTTTGATGAACTAGAAGCGTTGTTAACTACTTCGGTTGCATCCTTACCTTCGTTATCTTTAGCTAACATTGTTAATCCGATCTCCTCGCCTGCAGTAGGTGATTTTGACGATCTTGAATCCCTACTATATAGTCCTGCATCCTCATTACAGGCTTCCGATACGAATAAGACAAGCAAGCCTAAAAGTGCTGAAACGGATGAATTTGATGAATTAGAGATGTTGTTGCGGGATACGTATGGGAAAGATGTAGGCCCTGTAAATACAAAGACAGTTAAACGTCAAGCACTTGCAAAGCGAGCAGTTAGCAAGATTGTTTCCCAGACAATGAAGGTTGACGTCAAGCACCTTGATAGTCTGAATAACTTAGTTGGGGAGCTTGTGGTCAATCGGAACCTCTTAGAGCAGGATCAGGAAAAATTGCAGCAATTTATCGGCAATTTGCTCTTCAAGGTGCAGCAATTAGGAGATGTTGCCCAAAGAATGAGAGATCAGTACGATCGCTCCTTATTAGAGAATTCGATTATAGCGAGCCGTCCTAAAACCTTCACTTCAGGAGCTATGGTTGGAGCATATGCTGATAGCGATCGCGGCACAGCAGTAACTTCGACTTTTGAAGATATTGAGTTCGATCGTTATAACTCTTTTCATATCTTGTCTCAAGAAATTATTGAGTTAGTTGTTCGGGTTAGAGAATCTGCCTCAGATATTGAGTTTGTTGTTGATGAGACGGAGCAAGTCAGCCGCCAACTGGGGACAATTACAACACAGATTCAAGACGACCTCAAGCAAGTGCGGATGGTTCCATTTGCGCAGATTGCCGATCGCTTACCCAGAGCCGTGCGCGATCTTTCTTTCAAAACTGGCAAGCAGGCAGATATCGAAATGCACGGGCGGGAAACATTGATCGACAAAGCTATCCTTGAGCAGCTTTACGATCCAATGACCCACCTGGTAAATAATGCGATCGTCCACGGGTTGGAAGACCCTGAAACGCGTCAGTCAGGTGGTAAACCTACTTTAGGCAAGATTGTAATTAGGGCGTTTCACCAAGGTAATCAAACCGTTATTTCCATAAGTGATGATGGTGCTGGAATTGATACTGCTAAGGTGAAGCAAAGCGCAGTTAGTAAAGGTTTATACACCCAATCTGAAGTAGAGCAGTTGTCCGATCTTGAAGCCTACGATCTGTTGTTTGAGGCTGGCTTCAGTACAAAATCTGAAGCAGATGAGCTAGCTGGAAGGGGGGTGGGTCTTGATGTTGTCCGTACCGCGATTAATGATATCCGAGGTTCGGTACACACTGACTCTAGTGTTGGGAAAGGCACAACTTTCACGATTAGGCTACCACTAACACTCAGTATTTCTAAGGCGATGTTCTGTATTAGCGATCGCGCTCGAATTGCATTTCCTGTGGATGGCTTTGAGGACGTGATCGAAATATCCCAAGCCCAGGTACAGCTTAATAGTAAAGGGCAGCCTTGCTTCCCATGGCGCGACACTATTTTGCCATTCCAACCACTAGCCAATTTGCTTGGCTACAATCGCCACATTCATCGTGGTAATGTCTATGGGAAACAGGATGAAGATGTAGTATCCGTAATTATTCTGCGTAGCGAAGGTAATTATCTAGCACTACAAGTCGATCGGTTCTTGGGTGAGAACGAAATCGTAATTAAGCAACTAGAAGGGCCTATTCCCAAGCCAGCTGGTATTGCTGGGGCCACAATCTTAGGAGATGGCAAGGTAATGGCAATTGCCAACGTATTGGAGTTGTTTGATATTGCAGCCGGTAGATTGCGTCCTAGCATTACGAGCGTGCCCATGCAGCCCATGGAAGATGAGCAGCCCGCAAATGAACCTACTGTGTTGATTGTTGATGACTCAATCACTGTTCGCGAGCTACTTTCTCTAACATTCTCTAAGATTGGGTACCGAGTGGAGCAAGCAAGAGATGGTCAGGATGCGTGGGATAAATTACGCTCAGGTCTACCATGTAACCTCATTTTCTGCGACATTGAAATGCCACGCATGGACGGCCTAGAATTATTATCTAGATTGCAAAAGGATGAGTTTCTCAGTCAGATTCCTGTGGCAATGCTAACTTCTCGCGGTGCCGATCGCCACCGTCAAACTGCCGCAGAGTTGGGCGCTAAAGGTTATTTCACCAAGCCTTATCTTGAAGAAGAAGTACTCAGTGGCTCTCAACGAATGCTTAAAGGAGAAGTCCTGATCTAGAATATGCTCGCCTTTATGGATTAGAAGACTATGCATCGAGCGTTATGGCATGACTGATTCAGGTAAACGGACAGGGTTTACTTTGCCTGTTTTTGCGATCGCCTCAGCCAAAGCTGCACTGCTGGCCTTACAAGGGCACAAAGCAGATGATGCCAACCTCATTAATCTTGATTTACCAGATGGTAGCGAAGTAAAATTAGAGATATCCCAGCGGGCATGTTTGGATGCTAATACAGCTCTGGCGATTACAATTAGCGATCCAGGTGATAATCTCGATTTAACTGCTGGGACTCCTGTTTGGGCATGGGTACAGTTGCAAGCATGGCAAAGCGAGCATCTAATCTTAGAAGCAGGGGAAGGCTTGGGACGTAATGTGGACGGAGCTCCTGCCATCTACAAATTTGCTAATACCCTAGCTCAGATCAATCTCATACCATTGCTGCAAAATTTAGAACTAACCAGTGTAGAGAATCAGGGAGAAAGAGACATCTCACACTCAAAGGTTACTGCCAGAGTTCGATTTATCCTACCTGAGGGGCGATCGCTGGCTGAACGCACTTCCAATGCAGCTTTTGGTATCCTAGAGGGGTTGGCACTGCTTGGTACTAGCGCCTTTTCACAACCACTGTCAGCAGAAGAGAAGTTAGTGGACTTTCGTGCGGACTTACAGCTAAAGGCTAAGCAAAGTCAAGAACTCGCATTTTGCATTGGTGCCAACGGCAATCAAGCTGCGCTCAATCTGGGATTTGAGCGATCGCGGATCGTACAAACCTCAAACTGGATTGGTGCCATGCTGGTAGAGGCGGCTCTATTAGATGTGAAGAAGATTTCCCTGATTGGCTACCATGGCAAATTAATCAAGCTAGCTGGAGGTATTTTTAACACATCCAGTCATTTAGCTGATGCCAGAATTGAGATTCTCACCGCCGCTGCCGTACATGAGAATTTACCGATGGAATTAATACGGGAAATTATGCGATCGCCTACAGCTGAGTCTGTACATAAGTTATTGGTGCAGCATGGATATGACCGTGCGGTGTTCACCTATCTAACTCAAAGAATTAATCACAGAGCGATCGCCTATGTCCGCAAATACACCG